>NZ_JADBSA010000310.1:0-4220 GCF_020246945.1 Microcystis sp. M113S1
CAAAAAGGGACTAAGTACGGTAGGGCATACCGGAACTCACGCTTGGGGAGAGATTCCCTCTGGTTTGGTTGGATACGTCCTGTCAGATTAAGGAAACTCAATGAACCAAGAATCCCTCGCTTTTAGCGACGGGAGTGTCAACGTCTGTGAATCTGTGATTGCCTATCAATTTGCCCGGGAGATGGATGCCACGGAATTAGCCAGTTTAATCACTGCGGGTAGTCCGATTCCAAAAGGCTCTTGTTCAGCCACAATTCTCGCACAGATTCAGCAAGGTGGTCTGGTTTCTCCACGGCTGAAAAACAAGTACAAAATTGTCCTGAGAGCTTTCTTAGATACATAGCTTCAGCCGTTTTCTGGTTAATAAGTTTTTGTCCCCTAACTCCCCGCAGCACAGGAATCGGCGAAAATTACGCAGGGAATCCCCACATGACTAATGGGAACAATATAGGTTTCTGTGGGGGGAAATAAAGCGACAACGTGGGGAACGGGACGGGGAGTATAATGCACTTGCGATTGGCCTCGATAAGCGAGGGAGGTACTTGCTCCTGAATCTAACATCACTGCCTCCCGAAAACCTGCCTGTACTAATAATTCTCCCAAAGCCATCGAATCGATCGGGTCTCTGGAAACCCCGATTACTGGCTGTCCTGCCTGATTAATTCCCCAAAAAGCCCGGTGACGCAGGGCATCAAAACCGTAAAGTGTACCAAAGGATTCTCGCGGTTGTGGTTGTCCATCTTTGACTAACCAAGCGGCCGCGACAAAAGCATCCGTAACCTTGAGATCATCTCCGGCCTCCGCTGCGATTCCTTCTAGGGTATTATGACGGGCAGGATCAAAAGGAAGATAACGCACCCATCGATCGGTAATGATTACTAAAGGACGACCCTCTAACTTGCCGATTTCACCTTCATATCCCGGGATAAAGCCGCCATTTTCGCTTAAAACCGGCCCGATCATCTGATTGGAGTCCAATTCCTTGAGAGAGAAAAAACCGCCATCTACAGCCGCGATCGCTTCTGTGCCGGCGATAATTTCCTCCACTTGATAGCGACTATCAGCGTGGATAGTTTTGGGAATACCACCACTAATTAGAACAAGTGTATTGCTTGGGAATTCCACTTCCCGTTTTTGGATGGTGGTGGCAAAGTTAAAACCACCATCCCTACGGGGTAAGGGATCACCTCCCCAAGCTTGCGGGACAATTTCCCTGGTGCGCGATTGCCCAAAGCGTCCAATAGTGAGTAAATCGGGGGATTGTCCAGCAAAATGTTCATCGAGGTCATTCATCGATAAAGCCGCCCGATAACCCGCTTTTTTGACGAATTCCTTCACTCGATCGTCTGCCTTCCCTTCTGGATAGGTGAAATAATTAATCGGAATGCCCAATTCTTTTTCTAAGATTTGTTTCGATTGCTTGACTTCTTGCTCCAAATCTGCATCGGACAATAATCTTAAATCCCGGGGATGACTAACACTATGGGAGACAATTTGTACTAGAGGATCGGCGGACATTTCCTGGAGTTGCTGCCAAGTGACACTGGTTCTGCCGGTTTTTTGAGTCATTTTATTGATATAAATCGAGAAAACGGCGGGATAGCCATATTTTCTCAATAAAGGATAGACATACTGGTAATGTCCCCCATAACCATCATCAAAAGTCAATAAAACCGGTTTAGCGGGAAGGGGGATACCGGTCCGCAGATGGGAAATTAACCAATCGATACTGATAGGAGTTGCCCCGATTTCCTGCAAAAATTGAAAATGTGCCTCTAATTCCCCCGGAGTAACGTCAAAAAATACCTCTTTTTCCGGTAAAATGTCGTGATACATTAAAATCGGTACTTTTGTCTCTTGAGCGCGGGGATGAATTTCTGGCCAGGGTGCTAATTCGATCGCTGTTGCCGAGTTATTTTGCCAATTATCGAGACTAATATCGTTTTTTTGGAGAGATAGGGGGAGAATCACGCGATCGGAGAGGTTTTTATAGGTTTTACAAGCAAAAATTCTCGATATATCCTTAAAAGAACTATTTTCTAGGACATAATCCGCGCATTCCGGTTGAAACTCCCTAAAAGGTGCGGGGAGAGACTCACCCCCCACCAGAGCATTAGAACGAGGATACAGAGAACTTGCCCAAATAATCAGACAAACGACAATAAATGCCAAAAATCCGTATAGGGGAAGGGAAGGAAACGAAGATTTTTGCCGAGCTTGCCAACGCATAATATCAAGTAATCAAGTAAACAGTAAAAAGTAAAAAAGAAATTGAGATTTGCTCTATTACCTTGACCGACAAGCTGAGTTTCCCTATAATCCGTTCCCTTGTCAAGTTTTCTAGAACACCCTCATCAGTGAGCAGTGAGCAGATTTGAGTTTTCAGTGGACAGTGGTAATCAGGAGTCAGTCTCGATGAAAAAATTTTCACCCCCACAGATGAAAGAGGTTTCCTTCCCTACACCCCACACCCCACACCCTACACCCTACACCCTACACCCCATCACCCCCGTGCTATGTTCACGGGGATTAAGTTGGTAAAGCGTGACACAAAACTGCTAGAGTTACCAAAGACGAGTATATAAACTTTACAGATATTGTATGAGAGTTTTGGTTATTGGCGGAGACGGCTATTGTGGTTGGGCAACGGCACTCCATCTATCAAATAGAGGTTACGAAGTAGGCATACTTGATAGTTTAGTTCGTCGCTATTGGGACTTACAATTAGGCTGCGATACCTTAACACCGATCGCACCCATATCTCATCGGATTCAACGCTGGCAAGATCTGACGGGAAAATCGCTCGATCTTTTTGTCGGGGATATCAATAACTACGACTTTTTGATTCAATCCCTGCGACAGTTTCAACCAGATGCGATTGTTCACTTCGGAGAACAGAGATCTGCACCCTTCTCCATGATCGATCGCGAACACGCAGTTTTAACCCAAGTTAACAACGTTGTTGGCAATTTAAACATCCTCTACGCGATGAAAGAGGAATTTCCCGAAGCGCACCTAGTGAAACTGGGAACCATGGGTGAGTATGGCACACCGAATATAGATATTGAAGAAGGCTACATCACGATCGAACATAACGGTCGTAAGGATACTTTACCCTATCCCAAACAACCCGGTAGTATGTACCATCTCAGTAAAGTCCACGATAGCCATAATATCCATTTTGCCTGTCGGATGTGGGGTTTAAAAGCCACAGATCTCAATCAAGGGGTGGTTTATGGGGTCCTCACCGAAGAAACGGGAATGGATGAGATGTTGATTAACCGTCTCGATTACGATGGGGTTTTTGGTACTGCTTTAAACCGTTTTTGTATTCAAGCGGCGATCGGTCATCCCCTGACAGTGTACGGTAAAGGTGGCCAAACGCGAGGATTTTTAGATATCCGCGATACCGTGCGTTGTTTGGAATTAGCGATCGCAAATCCCGCTCAATCGGGGGAATTCCGCGTCTTTAACCAATTTACCGAACTGTTTAGCGTCGGTGACTTGGCACTGATGGTGAAAAAAGCTGGTTCCGCATTAGGGTTAAATGTGGAGATTAACAATCTTGACAACCCGCGCATCGAGTTAGAGGAACATTATTTTAACGCTAAAAACACGAAATTACTCGATCTAGGCCTACAACCTCACTATCTCTCCGATTCTCTCCTCGATTCCCTCCTAAACTTCGCCACCAAGTATAAAAATCGGGTAGATATGAATCATATCCTACCAAAAGTCACTTGGAAACGATAATTTATCAGTAGATGATAAGTTGAGGATGGGGTAGTAACCCATCCTTTGCGTTTTTATAATGTATTGTAAAGTTTCAATACAAATATGGTCAGATATAGCCAGCCATGGTAATATGTGAACACGAAACTATCAGACTAGGCAAAAAAACAGGAATAAGTTATCGAACGGCTTGGAGATGGTGGAAACAAGGGAATTTAACAGGTTATCAATTGCCTTCCGGTACAATTATCATAACGGATAACAACCCTTCAAAACCCGACGCTGAGTTAAAAGACAACGGAGAATAATGTTAGTAGCCGAAAGACACATTATCAAGAAAGGACATAGATTTTGGGCGGAGATAGATAATTTATCTTGGCAGTCTAAAAATCTCTACAACTCAGCCAATTATTTAACCCGACAAAACTTCATTTATGGTCATGGCTATTTGACCTATAATCAGATTGCCTCTCTGATGAAAAAGACAG
>NZ_JADBSA010000311.1:0-5897 GCF_020246945.1 Microcystis sp. M113S1
AACCCTTATATAGAAAGGCATTTAGCGATTTTTGTCAATTGTTTTTGATCTAGAGCGAACTAATCAATTAAATCTCTTGCCAGATAAGGATTTAGTCGATTTATGCCCCCCTATCGAACCATACCAAGTAACGAAGAACCGTTTTTAGATTTATTCAGTCAGCCCTATTTAATGATCGCTGCCGTTTTCCTGTACCGCTCCTAACTGTTGACGCACATCATCGATCGCTAGATTTAACTGGGCAATTTTATCTTCCAAACTGCGGCGGGCCATTTCCATGCCTTCCTCTGGAGTCAAGCGCCCATTGCGGCTCTCCTCTAAAAAAGCTTGATTATCACCATCTGCTAAACTGCGACGGCCGCGATTAGCCAACACTGTCCCCAAAACACCGCCCACTAAACCACCGACAATCGCGCCGGCTAAAAAACCGCCCGTAAACCCATCTCGCTGACTCATAATCCCTTTTTCTCCTAATAGGTTCCAAAAGCTCGATCGCCGGCATCGCCCAATCCCGGCACGATGTAACCGCGGCTATTTAATCCTTCATCGATAATAGCCGTATAGATGTTCAAGCTGGGATAATTTTGACTCAATTTCTGTAAAGCTGGCGGGGCAGCCACGACGGAAATCAGGCGAATCAGGGCAGGATCAACGCCTCTGCTGGTAATTTCTGCCATTGCCATTGAAATTGATCCCCCCGTGGCTAACATCGGTTCGAGAATTAAGACTCTCGTGGCTGGATCAAAACTGGCCGGTAATTTATTTAAATAACAACTCACCTCCAAAGTTTCCTCATTTCTGGCTAAACCGAGGTGATAGGTACTAGCTAGGGGTAAAAGGCTTTGGGCCCCTTCCAACAGGGCTAATCCTGCCCTTAAAATCGGAACTACGGCGATCGGTACGCTAGGATCGATAAAAGTAGCGGGACATTCCGCTAGAGGGGTTTTAACGCTAGTTTCCAGGGTCGGCAACCATTGCCGCGCCGCTTCGTAGGTTAACCAGCGCCCTAGTTCCGTCATCGCTGTTTTAAACAATACCGAGGGTGTATTTTGATCGCGAGCGATCGCCAGCCAATGCTTAACCAGAGGATGTTCGGGAACGTAGACGCGCAGTTGTAAAACCATGAAAAGACTGGAACTCGATCGAGGGCTAAACTTTATCTTAAGCGAAAAAGCCTTCAGGAGTCAGTTATCAGTGATCAGTAATCAGTAATCAGCTTTTTTCTCCCTATCTCCCCATCCCCTAACCCCCATCCCCCATCCCCGATTAAAATAAAAGCAAGCCAGAAGCTTGCGAGCGGCTTCTGACTTGGGGAATTTTAACGACGACGGGTTCTTTGTCGTCTCCTGGCTACTGCTTTACGCTTTCTCTTTTCTTGAGGGGTTTCAAAAAATTGATGCTTTTTGATATCCGCATAAATTCCCGCTTTCGCTACCTGTCGCTTAAAACGACGCAGGGCTGATTCGATCGCCTCGTTCTGACCAACTACCACTTGGGTCATTAACCTAATTCACCTCCTGTAATTGCTCTCTGCCTAAAAAATGCTAACTTCTCATTATAGCACAATCTAGGGTAAAAAGCGATCCAAGGCGGCCTTTAATTCTTCAATTTCTGTCTCGATACTACCTTCCTGGGCAGCCCGGGCAATACATTCGCTCAGATGTTCGTCGAGGATCATTCTGGCGACGCGATCAATCGCCCCGCGAATAGCGGCAATTTGCATCAAAACTTCGGGACAGGGACGATTTTCCGATACCATCGTCTTGATGCCGCGAATATGTCCTTCGATGCGCGAGAGACGGTTAATAATTTGCTTCAGGGAAGCTTCGCTATGGACGTGGGGAGTCCCTTTTGACTCGTGGTCATGTCCCGTCTCGTCGTGGTTGCGAAGGGGGTCGAAAGGGGTAATTTGATTAGTCAAGGGCTTACCGTCAATTCAGTTCTACTCTCTAGTGTGCCACAGTTGCGAACCCCAGTCCCTCCCATGGTTTTGTCTGGTTTAAATTTCGGTTCAGGGGTCTTCGGTTTGCCAATCGGGGCAATTTTCCCCTTGATTCCAACCGCAGGGATGAAATCCACAAATTAGACGCTCTTGCATAATTAATTTTTCAGGGTTCAAAAACGGCAAAAATAAGGATTAAATTGCCTAAAATCTGTAAATACACCATTTAATCGACTATTATTCATTCTTAATTCTCCTGACTACTGGCTACTGACTACTGATACTAAATCCTGTTTAGAAAGTATAGGGGACCAGGGAGTGGGGAGCGGGAGTGGGGAGTGGGTTTTTTAAAGTTCGATTAGGAGTGAGAGATTGAAGCTGGTGATGGGATTTGAACCCGCGACCGGCTGATTACAAATCAGCTGCTCTACCACTGAGCTACACCAGCATTTTTGACCAACCTATTATAACACAAATAGGGCTTGCTGAAAAATTTTTTTCTGGGTCTCACAGGTGTAGGTATTTTACCAACCTGTGAAGACGAGACAAGGAGGACAAGGAGGGAAATCCGAATCTAATTCTTTTTTTGGCTACCTTTAATCGCTTATGAGGTCAGCAAAGCACGACGTTTTGACCAATTTTCGGCTATGTATTTCCGAGAAATCGCCTAAAAACCTGGCCAGATCAGGATTTGAGAGAATGACATAAGAGTACAGGTTTTGGCTCTCATAGTGGGACTTAAACGATCAACAAGAGTATAATCATTATAAAATAAGCACTTGACGTTGAGAAAGCAGCGATGAAAGAGACAACCCCGGCGTTAGGCATTCAATCTACTTACAGATCAGAGGCAGGCGTTGACAATTAACGTAGGATTAGTTAGTATGATGATCTAATCCTACCGGGCTGTCCTAGGCAGTTTATGGCAATGAGTAAGAAAGTCAGCATAACCTTAGACGACGAAGTTTTGGACTTTGTAGATCGACTAGCAAGCAATCGTAGCCGCTTTATCAATGATGTTCTCTGGCAAGAGAAGAGAAGGATTTTTATGAAAGAGCTAGAAGATGCTTATAAAGATCAGGCAAATGATCCAGAGAGCCAAGAAGAAATTTCTGTCTGGGATATTGCAGTGGGCGATGGTCTAAATGCCTAATGGAAGACTAACCTATAAGCGAGGAGAGATATGGTGGGTCGATCTGAAACCCGTTGTTGGTCATGAAACCGATAAAGAAAGCCCTTGCCTGATTTTACAAAACGATATGGGCAATCAAAATGGAACAACGACAATAGTTGCTCCATTGTTGCTTGGGAAAAAGACTTATCCTTTTGTTGTGAATATTACACCGACAGTGCAGAATGGACTAGACGGAGATCGACACATCAACTTAAGTCAAATGAGGGCTGTAGATTCTCAGAGAATTAAGAATCAACAGGGTGTTTTAGAAGACGTTTATTGGGAAGAAATAGAGAAAGCAGTCTGTATTGAACTCGGTTTCAGTTTAGCTTTTAAGTCTTCATAGCGCGATGCCGAAGGCACTGCGTAGCAGTACGCCGCTCTTGTGGGCCCAGTTGAGGAATGTTAGCGAAGATTGCCAATGTTTAGGTTAAAATAGAGGGGCAAAAGTTGCAACAGGGTCACGCCAAGGAAAGTGCGACCCCATCTTGATCCCAAAAATGAGCGCAGGATGAGTCCCATTAGAGGAAACTTTGCCCTTGTCAGTGCGTCTTTAGCCTCTAAGCAAACAAGTGTCACGCTTGCGATAGAATAGATCGGACTTAGCCTAAATGGGGTCAGCGAAAGAATGTGCGGAATTGTTGGCTATATCGGAACCCAAACAGCGATCGATATTCTCCTAGCTGGTTTGGAACGTTTAGAATATCGGGGTTATGATTCGGCAGGAATTGCCACAATTCTCGAAGGTGAATTACATCGAGTCCGCGCCCAGGGAAAACTCTACAATCTGCGGGAAAAATTAGAACAGGAAGTTAATCCCTCCCAAATTGGCATCGGTCACACCCGTTGGGCAACCCACGGCAAACCCGTAGAAAGTAATGCCCATCCCCACACCGATAATAGTCAACGGGTGGCAGTGGTACAGAATGGCATTGTCGAAAATTTTCAGGTATTAAGAACAGAATTAAAGGAGAAAGGCTGTATATTTGACTCGGAAACCGACACAGAAGTTATTCCCCATCTAATCGCCAGTTATCTACCCAAACCTACCGATGAAGAATACTTGGGGGTGAGTCCTTTCCTCAAGGCAGTTTTAAGGGCAATTGAACGTTTAGAGGGTGCTTTTGCCCTAGCGGTGATTAGTCCCGATTATCCCGATGAATTGATTGTCGTGCGGCAACACGCCCCTTTAATCATCGGTTTCGGTCAAGGGGAGTTTTTCTGTGCCTCCGATGTCAGTGCTTTGGTTCCCCATACCCGGGCAGTGCTGTCCCTGGATAATGGCGAAATCGCTCGGTTAACACCCTTGGGAGTAGAAATTTATAATTTTGAGGGCAAAAGAGTCCGTAAAAGCCCCAGAGTCCTCGATTGGAGTCCGACGACCGTAGAAAAACAGGGTTATCGTCACTTCATGCTCAAGGAAATCTACGAACAACCCGGAGTGGTGCGCGACTGTTTAGGGACTTATCTGCATCCCCATTGGACAGCACAAAATGAGGATAATGTCAACCCGATAAATATTAATTTTTCTGAAGAAATTTACGATAATTTAGAACATATTCAGATTTTAGCCTGTGGAACCAGTTGGCACGCTAGTTTAGTCGGTAAATACTTGCTCGAGCAGTTGGCGGGTATTCCAACAAGGGTACAGTACGCCTCGGAATTTCGCTATGCACCCACGCCCCTGATGCCCAATACTTTAACTATCGGGGTGACGCAATCGGGGGAAACAGCCGACACTTTAGCGGCTTTGGAAACGGAAAAACAGCGTCGTTTAGGATTAGAAAAAAAATATCAAGCCCGGATTATCGGTATTACTAATCGCCCCGAAAGTACCCTAGCACAAATGGTCGATCAGATTATTAATACCCAAGCGGGGATCGAGATCGGGGTGGCGGCAACTAAGAGTTTTACGGCACAATTATTGGGTTTTTATCTCTTAGCTTTGGATTTATCCTATCGTCGTCAAACTTTGTCTTTAGAGAGAATCGAGCAAATTATTAATCAAATGAGATCGCTGCCAAGATTGATCGAAACTGTCTTAGAAACACAGGAAAAAGCGATCGAAGAATTGGCCCATGAATTTAATGACACCCAAGACTTTATTTTCTTGGGACGGGGGATTAATTTCCCCATTGCCTTAGAAGGAGCCTTAAAACTCAAAGAAATCAGTTATATTCATGCGGAAGGCTATCCAGCCGGAGAAATGAAACACGGACCAATCGCGCTTTTAGATGCAAAAGTTCCCGTAGTAGCGATTGCTATGCCGGGGATAGTTTATGATAAGGTTCTCTCCAATGCACAGGAAGCAAAGGCAAGGGATGCGCGATTATTGGGAGTAGTTGCCGACAGCGATACGGAAGCACCAAAAGTCTTTAATGATTTGTTGTATGTGCCGGAAATTGAAGAATTATTATCGCCAATTCTCACAGTAATTCCCCTACAATTGCTCTCCTATCATATCGCAGCCCGTCGCGGTTTAGATGTGGATCAGCCGCGCAATTTAGCCAAAAGTGTCACGGTGGAGTAAAGTTCCTTAGGTTGAAAGTGTGGTTCACAGGTCTATCTAAATTGGAGCAATAGGACTCTCTTTACACCGCGAAGCGGTTGATGGCGAGAGTGTCATCCCTTCGGTAAAACCCTATCCATTAGTCACATCTTTCTTAACATAAAATTTGACAAAAAGAGAAAAGTGTGCAAGATGGCTCAAGGAGGTTCTATGGGGGGACTAATTTGATGAGATAGTTTCCAAGTCTGGCTGATATCATGTAACCTTCGCAG
>NZ_JADBSA010000312.1:0-2896 GCF_020246945.1 Microcystis sp. M113S1
GGTTGGGGGTTGGGGGTTGGGGGTTGGGGGTTGGGGGTTGGGGGTTGGGGTGTGGGGTGTGGGGTTTTACCCATTTTCAGGTGGTCAATTACCTAATTTTCAGGGAAAAAGTCCCTGAATTTTCCCCCCAATCACTCCAATGGTCGGCATTTTTTGAGGGTAAAAAAGTCTAAAAACCTTATCCAACAAGGTTTTTAGATTTATTCAGCCAGCCCTAATTATTGCCAAAAACACCAAGAATAGAGCCTCTGTCCACTCTACCACCGCACCGTAGGTATCGCCGGTGTGACCCCGAAGACGACGATATAACCAGTAACCAGTAAGCAGAGCGAGGGCGATTCCGGCACTAATGGCGATTATTCCCCACCTTAGACCGCCAAATAGGGCGATTAACCCCCAAATTCCCCCCCCACAGTCCCAGGGCAGACAAAAAGCCACTTTATGAAAGGCTCCCTTGCCGGTGGGTTTGAGGTAGGGATAAAGAGCGATCGCCATTACTTGCCCCCAACGTCCCCAAATTGGGGCTAAAATTAGAGCTAAGGCTCGATTATCGCTTAAATCAGTCAAAGCGGCGATTTTTAGCAGCAAAACCATAGTCACGGCCATGACTCCAAAGGCCCCGGTAACACTATCGGCCATGACCGCTAAACGACGCTGGGGGTCGGTGACAGCTAAACCATCGGCCGTGTCACTAACTCCATCAAGGTGTAGTCCTCCCGTTAGATAAACCCAAACCCCGACAAGGACAACCGCACGAGTTAAGGGGGGCATTCCCAGACCGGCTAGAGTTATATCGAGTAAAACCAGAATTAAACCCAAAAATAAGCCTACTAAAGGAATCCATCGGGCAATTCTGCCGAAATCAGGCCAGGCAATCGGAACCGGAATAATCGTGTAAAAAGCGATCGCACCTAAAAATGAGCGAATTTCTTGACAAATGAAGTTAAATATGGTAGTCAATCCCCCCAAAATTAGATTCCGGTATGGCAGCCTTTCTCATAAAGATGAAGTATAACTTAATTTTGTATCGGCCACCCTGTGGGATTTTCAAAACATCTGAGAACGCCTATAATAATTCGGCATAACACGCTTATTGTAATGTTATAGGAAGAGTTCTTGCGATCGCTATACAGGAGAGTAATATACGGAAAGATTCCTGAAAAAATGCGTATTTGGCGTGATATGTGGAAAGTTTCCGTATAGCATCTAGTCCGACGTACACTTCTAAGCTACGAGTTCCCCCTGTGACTTAGTACAGTTACTAATACATAAAAAGCAAATTAAATGAAAACTCAGTTACTTGAAAGCCTACTTTACGAAGAAGAAAGTCCAACGCTTGATTTCAAAAAAGAACAATATCCATTCTCCAAGGCAAGTGAGGAAGAGAAGTCTGAACTTGTCAAGGATATTTTAGGATTCGCAAACGCATGGCGAAGATCCGATGCCTATATCTTGATTGGAGTAGAGGAAGTACGGGGCGGAAAAAGTGAAGTAATAGGAATACAAAATCATCTTGATGATCACACACTTCAACAATTTATTAACAGTCTCACTAATCAGCCAGTTCGCTTTCATTACGAGGCCGCAACTATTGAGGGCAAGCAAGTAGGTGTTATCCGAATTGAACAGCAAACAAGACCAATATATCTTAAGAAGAAATATGGAAAGCTGGATAAAGATAAGGTTTATGTGAGGAGAGGAAGTTCAACCGATCCACAAAAACCGGCTACTTTAGATGAAATTGCACAAATGAGGGTGGAACCTGAAGATATTGACGCTAATCTTGCGGTTGTATTTTCCAACCCAGATACTAAGGAACTGATTGGCTCACACTTATCAATTGAAGCTGAATTATGCAACTTGCCCCCATCTTTGCCTGATTTGCCCAGAAATTCCTATATACTTGATTCAATATCAGCGTATAGAACAAATCATCAATATTACCGTGAGTTAGCTCACTATATCTATGTATGTAAGTTATTTCGCCCAGTTCGACTATCTATCTCAAATGTTGGGCGTGTCGCTGCGCGCAATGTCAGAGTCGAGTTCTCAGTTAACTCTTTAATGCAGATAGAAATGCTCCAAAAGGAAAATCTTCCTCAAATGCCCAAAAAGCAATCTCTCGGACCAGAACTAAATCTAAATAGAATGAGATTTACTAAGACACCAGGCAATGTGTGCATCAATCAAACTACTGACCAACTAACTATTGAGATTGATTGTGGAGATCTACAGCCAGGCAGGAGAATATTCTCTGATGTCTTCTATATCGGCAAGAAAACTGAAAATTGCGATAATATTGTCGGAGCAGTTTATGCCGACAATCTTCCTTGCCCCTCTGAGTTGAATCTTACAATATCTGCTTCACTAAGCAAGTCTTCTCTGACAGTAGAAGATTTGATGTCTTGGGGGTAGTGCGATCGCCGCTGATCTTGTAGGGTGTGTTCCCTAATGTGGCTCTTACTGCTCCAGCGATCGATTTTGGGGAACGCACCATGCAGATTGATTGAAACTGTGGGTTTAAGTGCGATGCCGCTCTGGTGGGCCCAGTTGGGGAATGTTAGCGAAGCTCCCCAATGTTTAGGTTAAAATAGAGGGGCAAAAGTTGCAACAGGGTCAGGCCAACGACAGTTAATCAACTCCGCTACAGCAAAGAAGAATTCGCTCGACGTGGTAATGAGATTTATCAATCTCATGTGCGCCCCCAAGTCGAGGAAGGCAATCATGGGAAGATTGTAGCCATAGATATCGAAAAAGGGGCTTTTGGAGTGGCAAAAGACAGCCTCACAGCTTCCGATCAACTTTTAGCCCAATTACCAGATGCTCAAATTTGGTTCGTAAGAATCGGACATCGAGCAGTTCATCGAGTCGGTTTGATTGGGGCAAATTTATTTCA
>NZ_JADBSA010000313.1:0-4664 GCF_020246945.1 Microcystis sp. M113S1
AATTGACCCCCTGAAAATGGGTAAAACCCCACACCCCACACCCCACACCCTACACCCTACCCCCACGAAAAACTTTTTCAGCAGACCCTAGTTAGTCACAAAAAATGCGCTAGACAGTTAGGCTTATTTCCTGTCTTAACGCATAGGTTAACAGACTAAATCAAAGCCCGATAACGCCCCAAAGCCAGTAGAGGAAAATACTGCTGATAGAAATGATATTTCAGGTAAAAATGACAGGGAAAACCTGTGCCGGTGAAGTAATCTTCATCCCATGTACCATTTTCTTTTTGGGTAACAAGAAGATAGTTAACGCCCTTTTCAATCACTTCTCGCTGATAATTGCCGGTGACTTTCCCGACGGCTAATAAACCGATTAATGCCCAAGCAGTTTGGGAAGCGGTACTATTTCCCTGTCCTTTAAATTTAGGGTTATTGTAACTAAAACAGGTTTCACCCCAACCACCATCAACATTTTGACAACTGCTTAACCAATTGGCTCCTTTTTGCAATTGATGGCGATATTTATTCGGTTCCAGAAAAGCCAAGGCAGATAATGCCCCACTGGTTCCATAAATATAATTTACACCCCAACGACCAAACCAACTACCATCAGCTTCCTGTTCTTTTTCCAGATAATCTAAAGCTTTTTTAACTCGATTTTCCTCCATGTTAACATCACAAGTGCCTAACATTTCTAGAACTCTGGCAGTAACATCAGCCGTATTAGGATCGATCATTGCTTTTAGATCGGCATAGGGCAAAGAATTAAGCCAGTTTTGATCGTTATCGATGTCAAAAGCTCCCCAACCACCAGCTTTACACTGCATAGTAGCCATCCAATTAACTGCCCGTTTCATCACGCTTTTTTTTATATTTTCATCGGGCATTTTAATTAACTCTAAAGCCATCACCACCACTGCCGAATCGTCTAAATCGGGATACCAGCGATTGTCAAATTCAAAAGCCCAGCCCCCAGGGGTTCCGATTTTATTTTTAATCGCCCAATCGCCATAATCAAGAATTTGTTGATCGATTAACCATTGTCCCGCTTTAATCATAGCTGGATGAGCAGGATTTAGCCCGGATTCAATTAGCGATCGAATTACCCAAGCCGTATCCCAAACCGGCGACACACAGGGCTGTACACAATAGGTATTATCTGTCTCAATGGCAAAATTATCCACCGCTTTTAAACCGCGGGCAACAATCGGATCGTAAACATCATAACCTAGGGCTTTTAAAGCTAATAGGGAATTTAACATCGCTGGGATAATTCCCCCCCAATCTCCTGTGTCTTCCTGTCGTTCAATTACCCATTTTTCCGCCGCTTTCAGACTTTCTTGACGGAAGGGAACTAAATCAGTTTTTTCTGCCCATTTAAACAGCCCATCTAACCACAGGAAAACATCCGCCCAATCGTTATTTTTTGGTAACTCATACTTGACATTATTCACCCCTTCTGTATAGAGTTCATCGAGATTAAAACCCATTTTATACACGGGTTTTTTGTCAAAAACAATTAATAAAGGAACCGTACTTCCCCGCGCCCAACTGGACATTTCATAGATAGTAAAAGGGAAATTTTCTGGCAGTAGCATAATCCAAGCGGGGATAGAGGGAACCCCCTGCCAATCGTAACAATCAATCAAAGCGAGGTGCATTTTGGTGAAAATGCGGGTTTTGCTGATGCCACCTTTAGCTAAGATAAATTCTCTAGCTTTTTCTAAAGCAAGATCATTAACGGGAATTCCCAATAGTCGCAGCCCCATGTAGGCTTCCACAGTGGTGCTAAGATCGCCACCATCCCCATAAAATAACTCCCAAGCGCCGTTAGGACACTGTTGCTGACGCAGATAGGTGGCTGCTTTGTCTAGGGGGCGATTTTTGTCAGTTTTCCAGATTTTGTGCAGTAAAATTGCTTCTGAGGTGATGGTGACATTAGATTCTAATTCTGCCCACCAGTAACCCTCAGAGTATTGGGTAGAAAGTAAATAATTTTGAGAAAGTTCGATCGCTTTCGCTGTTTTAGACGCTATTTCGGCGATTTTGTCCTGAATCTGCATTTTTTTTCCGTTCGACAACCTCTAGAGACCACCAGTACAAATAAGATAATCTTATTTACAAAGTTTTTAATAAGTAGCTAAAGAATGGGATTTTGTTCCCAAAGAATCCCGTAAAGGAATCTGCTTTGGTTGCCACCAGCAATTCTCATTTTAAGGTTTCATGACATTAAAACCCTTGCACCTAGAGGGGTTAAAATTCTTTAACGAATCTCTAGATCGCTGAAACAACGCAAAATCGTTTCAAAATGAGAATTGCTGGAGCAACATTAACGGTGTAGTTGAGCCGCCATAGGCAATTTTGGGCTTTTATAGATTACCTGAGTAAAGTCGGCTCCAACGCAGTGTTAGCTTGCACCCCTTATAGGGAGCGATTAACAAGCTAAGGCAAGAACTTTTAGAGGTACAAGAGCTTTGTGAAGAACGCTGGGCTTGGCATTTAGATATATCTCACGGCAATTGCTCTCGTTATATCCAACCACAACAGCCCCTATGGTTGTGCCAATTTCAGGATACATTTCTTGACTCATTTTACCCTCATCTAAAAAATCAGGGATTTTAATTAGCCCCTTGACCAAGGATTCATCAATCTTTACAAAAATACCAAAAGGCGCATGAAATTCAACTTTGCCCTGCACAAACTGACCTAGCTTATATTTTGATTTGATTTGCTCCCAACTTTTGCTATCCATGATGTTTACCGTGATTTAAGGACTCGTGGAAATTGATTTAGGACGGGAAATAGGCTTTGAGGAATAACTACCTCAATGCGTTCGCAGTTATCTTTTTCATCATAGCGAAATTCTAGTTGTTTGAAATATTTATCGTAGTTTGCCTGATCAATAGAAACCTCAAGGATGCCATCTTGGTAGCTCTGGTTAAATTCCTCGGCAATACTTCTGTCATTTGGACCTGCAAAGTAGCAACTTCCATCGACATAAGGAGGGTTATACGGGAAATCAACAGGTTGAAATCCCTCATCCAGCAATTTTTGACCTTTACCTTTTTGAGGAGCTTTGTAAATTGTAATGGTTTGGACGGATTGTAGCTGCTCCGACTGCATATATTGGTATTTTGGCTAGGACAAACAGCAGTATCATAAACTACATCAGTCTTGAATCAGTTTTGGACTATCAAAAATATTTAGAGTATTGCCCTACCAACAATCCAGAAAACGCAAATAAAAATCATATTGCAGAAAAACAACCAAGTATAATTAATTGTTAATCGTTTAGTGGCGTTTCATTTTTTGCTTGTTTCATTCCTTCCTTGCGGGCGGCTGCACGATCCTCGTTAGTGGCAGTCATCCCACTCTGAAAGTAAGGTTCTGCTGCATTACCAATACCATGTGTCCAGAAAAATACGAATGCAGCACCCCCAAAACCTCCAGCCCCTGGCAAGCCAATTTTGAATAACGCAAGACAAATTTGTTGACCAAGCATTCCACCTCCAACAACTGCAAGCATCTCTTTGACTGTTTTAGCATCAATTTTGTACCCATAAATATTACCAATAGCGCGAACCATAAGCATCTGCACAGGTGTAATTGTCCAGATGTCGGCAAACGGTATCGGCATAGGGGCAATAGCTGCGGCAGCCCAAGCACTAATTTGGCGTGCTTCTTTAGCCATTTCTTTACGTTGAGATTCATCTACGTTGCTGAAGTTATCGCCTAGAAATTGCTTCATGCGAACACCATGTTTACCCAGATGCTGAAGTAGCTGAATTGGAATATCACTCATTTGTAAACAATCCTCATTTTAAAGCCAGCATAGCCGCATATCTAGCGAATAAAGTAATCATCTGCATCAATCCTTGATGGACAGTAGGAGCGAAATGCTAATGCAAATTTAGACCCATCCATTGTTCTGTAGACTCCACGATATTATGTCCCGTATTTAGGGCTAACCTCAATAGAACAACTAACGAGGGTTGCGGGGGTATAAGCATAGCCTTTGTTAGGGAATGGTAATTCCATCATTAAATATGAAATCATGCCAAGCAAAGTAGAGGAAATAGCGGTCTTGACAGGTTGACGGATCATAAGCACTCCAATGAAGTTTTCTAATACTAACTTTATGGGGACTAATACCAATTTTCAATAGTCGTGACTAACATCTGAAAGTGCAATTCCTTTCTCCGAGAGGGATTGCACTTTGAAATGATCAACTAAGTCTGTCATTACTTTTGAAAAATGATATAATGGCTGAGTTTACCGGCCATTAATGATATTGCTCCTTTGTATTTTTGTCAAGCTAACGGCAAAGTTGAGCGGCGGCGATCGCCTCTCAACTCAGCACCAAAATCTCTAATATTGTCCGCTCCAATGATGTGTTATGCCCTGATCGCTCAATAATTATTTATCTTTGCGGTCGCACTTCTCAGAACTAATCAACGCATTGACACTCCTGGGCCTAAAGGCGTGAGGATTCTTGAAGCTCATCACAGCCCTTTCTGGTTTCCGTTACTTAGGTCTTACACGATTATGTCTGAACCGAACCTACTAGAATATCACTTGCTATCTAGTTATCCTTTTTCTGGTTCACTCTCCAAGCGTTTTGGTCTTTCAACCAAGATTTGGGTATGCCCTACCCTATCTGTCTG
>NZ_JADBSA010000314.1:0-3283 GCF_020246945.1 Microcystis sp. M113S1
CTCATGCTCGATTAATTGAGATGATTAGTTATAAATGTCAATTAGAAGGAATCTCTGTGATTCTTCAAGAAGAATCCTATACCTCAGCTTCTAATTTTTTGAATGACGATCCTCTCCCCGTTTATGGACAGATAACTGAAAGGCCAGTGTTTTCAGGAAACCGAATTTCGCGAGGTTTATATCGTACAGATAGAGGATTTCTTTGCCAATCTGATGTCATAGGTTCCTACAATATTTTACGAAAAGCATTCCCAAATGCGTTTAACCGCTATGGGATAGAGAGGTGCGTAGTTCACCCAAGGAGAATTAATCTCTCGAAGTAAAAGTGAAGGGAATTTCTGAAATGGAATTCAGTCTGTTTATATTTGACTATACTTTTACTAACTATTAGAAGACAAAACAGGATAGACTTTTCTCTAGTCCGATCGATTTTGGGGACCATGAAGGATTTATTAGCGATTTTTAGCAAGGAATTAAGCTCTTGGTTTCGGCGCTGTTGGTTAGCGGTACTATTAACCGGCAGGGTTTTTTACTTCCTATTCACGCGCCAACCCGATTGGCGCGTCACCCAAGAACAAATGGTAGCAGCCGGGCCCGCCTCGCTGATTATCGCCATGATCACGGCCGCGGTGATCGGGATGATCTTTACGATCCAGGTGGCGCGGGAGTTCCAAGCTTTGGGGGCCAGCAGTATGGTGGGGGGAATTTTGGCCCTTGCTCTCGGTCGGGAACTCTGTCCGATTATGATGGCGATCGTGGTAGCCGGTCGGGTAGGATCGGCTTTTGCGGCGGAAATCGGTACCATGAAGGTGACAGAGCAGATCGACGCACTCTATATGCTCAAAACCGATCCCGTGGAATATCTGGTGCTGCCCCGTTTAATTGCCTGTTGTCTTATGGTTCCCGCTTTGAGTATTATGGCGTTGCTGATCGGTTTAGGTAGCGGTTTGCTGGTCGGCCAAAGTTTATACGGGATTGCTAATTCAGTTTTTCTCGACTCGGTTCACGGTTTCCTGGGTGTGGGAGATGTACTGAGTGGACCGGTTAAAGGGGTGGTTTTTGGGGCTTTAATCGCGATTATCGGCTGTAATTGGGGTTTAACGACCGATGGCGGTGCTAAAGGAGTCGGCCAAGCTACTACCGCAGCCGTAGTCACTATGCTCTTAGCGATTTTTGTATCTAATCTGCTGATGACTTGGATCTTTTTCCAAGGATCTGGCAATAGTTCGGTTTTATTTGGACAGTAATTTCAGTTAAAAACGCTCATTCTACACCCTACACCCTACACCCCACACCCTACCCCTAGGAAAAACTTTTTCAGCAGACCCTAAATTAGTCTAGGTCGATAAGGGGACGCCGGAACTGCGGCACTCAGAACAGTCCGGGTTATCTGCTTTTTTAGCTAACTTAACAATACCCAGTTCACCAAAACTACCCCTGCACCACCTGTTTAAGGGTGGTAAAGGTTTCTAGGTTGATTAACCCCCGGCGCTGGCCTTTTTGGTTGGAAATGCCCAAAAATACCGATTCTCCCTGTTTGGGATTGCGATCGAATCGGGGTGAAGAATTGATATAAACTAAAGCACTATCGGACTCCATGGCGAATTGACGACTTTCTCGATAGGATTCGGTGACAATACAATCGGCATGACCGCTACTATACTTATTAATCCAAGCGATCGCATCAGTTAGGGTATCCACTAACCTAAAGGCCAGGGTTTTTTCTAAATAGGGTCTTTGCCAATCATTATCGGTAGCAATGGTTAAATGTTCCGGAAAATCCGCCGCTAATCGGGTATCTCCCCGCAATTTAAAGCCTTTTTCCTGCAAACTTTTAAACAAACGACTTAAAGTCGAAGAATTCTGATGGGGACTAATTAAAACTTTTTCGATCGCATTAACCGGATCGGGTATGCTGCCATGACTATCGATAATTACCTGACGAGCTAACTCCAAATCGCCACTAGGAGACCAATACAAATAACAGTTTCCCATGGCCGCACGCAAAACGGGAACCGTGGCCAATTGACTCACCCGACCGATTAAACTAGGGCGACCGTAGGGAATAATTAAATTAACATAATTTTCCTGGGTCAGCAACTCCTCTAGGGAGGGACTAGAATCACAGGGTAAACCACTCACACAATCCACCGGTAAACCCACATCTTCCAATGCTTCTTGGATAATTTCCGTAATCACTCCATCGGAATGACTAGAGGCATTGGAACCGCGAATAATCAAACTATTGCCACTTTTTAGGGAAAATCCCGCCGCTACCATCGCTAATTCGGGAAAACCTTCATAGACTAAGGCAATCACTCCTAAAGGCATCCTTTGGCAATAGGTTTGGGACGGATTAAGTTGATAGGCCGCGTTAATTACCTGTTGCAGCGGATCCGATGCTTCCGCTAGTTGTTGCAATACCTCCACCGTCGTCTCTAAACGTTCGGGAGTTAACCGTAACCAGCGAATCATTTGTTCTGAGACGGCCATCTCTCGACTGACCTCTAAATCGAGGGTATTGGCTTCTAAAATGCGATCAAAGCCAGTTTTAATGCCATTAGCGATCGCGATTACCCCGCGATTTCTTTCGTTGCCATTGAATTGACCCAGATCCAGAAAAGCATTGTATGCTTGCTTAAAGATCGTCGGGGGGGTTTTGGGGGAACTTTCGATCATCGAAAATTTTGGGTCTGAAACCCCGTCGTTCTACGACGGCTTTACCGTTAAATACTAGCGCATTTACACGATATATGCTAAAATGTGGGACATGGAAAAAGCCTATTCTTACCGATGATTTTACCCCACACCCGAACAAGAGTCGCTATTGCGGCGCACTTTGGGCTGTGTAAGATTAGTTTACAATAAGGCTCTCCATCTCAGAACAAAAGCATGGTACGAAAGACAAGAAAGAATAGGATATGCTGAAACTTCTTCAATGCTAACTGATTGGAAAAAACAAGAAGAATTAGACTTTCTCAATGAAGTAAGCTGTGTACCTTTACAACAAGGGTTAAGACATTTACAAACAGCTTTCACTTCAATTAGTTCGTGAAAACCAAACGATTGTGGTTGAGAATTTAGCCGTCAAGAATCTGGTCAAAAACCCGAAATTATCTCAGGCAATATCTGACGTTAGTTGGGGAGAAATTACCAGACAATTAGCCTATAAATGCCGTTGGTATGGGAGAAATTACCTCGAAATAGATAGATGGTTTCCTAGCTCTAAAAGGTGTAGTAATTGCGGGTATATTGCTGAGAAAATGCCGTTAAATGTTCGAGA
>NZ_JADBSA010000315.1:0-26450 GCF_020246945.1 Microcystis sp. M113S1
AACATTTTTATGTTTTTTTTGAGCGATTTTTTCTTTGATTAGTCAATCTAGATATAGATAACTTTTACTTATCATTAGTCGTTGTCTGAGTACATAAATACTAGGAAAATCCCTAATTTTTTAGCCCCTATCATTTAGCGATCGCTATTGGACAAAAACTTTTCCATCTACTGACTATTGAAAAGACTGTTTTAAAATGGCGATCACCTGTAGATTGAGTGCGATCCAAGATGATCAATTATTAATTTATTTGGTTGGTGTTGGGTTGCACTTTGTTTAACTACATTTTGGCAATAAAGAGGCGATCGCTTTTATTTTAATAATCTTTCATATTCTTCATGACTTCCTATCCACACCCAAATACAATCTTCACCATCTTTAAAAGCTAAAGCTCTATAATTAATACCAAATCTTGCCGATCAAAATTCTCCAACTTTTTTAAAAGACAAAGAAGGATGATTTAAGTCACTCTTTAAAATCTCAAAATTCTTTCTTGCTAAAATTTGAATTGATTTAGGTAAATTATTAAAACAATTCCAAAAGCGTTGATTAGTTCGATGCACTTACAACTCGCGTAATTGATTTTTACTTTTTTCAAATAGTGCTTCTTCAATTAGAAAATCAAGTTTTCCAGCTATGGAATCTTCCTCAATTTGTTTTTCCCATTGTTGATCGTCTAAATTATTGATCCAATTTCTTAAATACAAAAATTCATCAGAAGTAAGGCTTTCAATTTCCGCTTGAATTAATTGTAACTTTGTCATCTTAGTATCTTTCCACAACAATAGTTCAAATTTGAGTTTTATATTATCATTTTTTCTGTAAAAATGGGGATTTGTGATCGCATTTGGCAGAATATTGGCAGTGCGATCGCTTTTCTGATCGGCTGCATTAACAAAGTATAATGCGCCTTATTTATTGTCTATTGATAAAATGATCCAAAGATGTTAATTTAAAAGATTGAGGTCAGGGGAGTTTGTTGGGTTGATTTTGTGTTAAAATCGGGTTAGGGCTAGTCTGAATCATTTATCCTGTACCATTGAAAACTATGCTAAAAACCTTTAAAGCAATTTTGAAAAATAATACCCTTCAATGGCTTGATGAAACCCCTGAAATCAACTCCGAACATCCTGTTAATGTTTATATTACCTTATTAGAAGAAAATATCATTGGTGAAAATCGATCTAACGGCAAGGAAATGGCCAATGCTTTGAAAAAAATTGCTAATAATACTACTTTTACTGATGTTGATACCCAACAGTGGCAACAACAAAATAGGTGCGATCGCTCTCTTCCTGATCGGGATTAAATCATGTTATTGGATAGCAATATTATTATCCATGCCGCTCAATTAGAAAATGAGTTTCTCCGGGAGTTTATTGCAGAAAATTCTCCTTATGTCTCTGCTTTATCCTATCTGGAAGTTTTAGGCTACCATCGGTTAACTCATCAGGATCAAGTCTATTTTGAAGAATTTTTTAATGCTTCTCAAATCTTACCCATCTCTCAACCTGTAATTAACCAAGCAGTAACTTTAAAACAAATCAGAAAGATGTTTCTAGGAGATGCCATTATTGCGGGAACAGCTTTCGTTTATAATTTAACAATTGTAACTCGCAATATTGATGATTTTAATTGGCTTAGTAAATTAAATCTAATTAACCCTTTTCAACGGTAAAAACCTCAGGGCAAGCGCATCTTAACAATCCTTGACAAAATGAACTTTGTGTGAGTTGCTTACCCAGAGGGCGATTCAGGCATATTTGAGGAGAATTTGCCATCTCAATTGTTAAGATTTCGTAACTATTCTGATTGACTGGTATCACCTGAAATGCCCATGCGGATCACAAAATTGGCCAATTGTCAATAGCTTTTGAGATGCTCTCACCCTGTAGAAAATCAAGAATATTTTCTTTAGGTGGAATAGGAAGATGAAATTTATCAATAAACCAATAAATTATCATCACCTAAACCACTTTCTAGCCTAATTAATAGGGCCATTTCCAGTTAGTAATCTCGTCCTTATCGATGCCATTGGTAAAAGCATAATCGAGATTATCGATAATAGCATTTTTCATCCGTTCTTTCACATGACCGGCAGCAGAACCTAATTTCGGCACGCGATCAATGACATCAATTACTAGATGAAAACGATCAACTTGGTTACGAATCGCTAATTCTAGGGGAGTATTAATATTCCCTTCTTCTTTGTAACCGCGCACATGAATACGTTCTTGATTGCTGCGACGGTAGGTAAGTTTATGAATCAGCCAAGGATAACCGTGGAAATTAAAGATAATTGGCTTATCAGTGGTAAATAAACTATCAAAATCCCGTTCCGATAAACCATGGGGGTGTTCACTTTCCGACTGTAATTTAAACAGATCAACCACGTTGATAAAGCGAACTTTTAAGTAAGGGAATTCCTCCCGTAGAATTGCCGTTGCCGCTAAAGATTCTTTAGTGATAATATCCCCACAGCAAGCCATAATCACATCCGGTTCATCGGGATTAGTTCCATCATCATCGTTACTGGCCCAATCCCAAATACCGATACCTTTGGTGCAGTGTTTAATTGCTTCTTCAATGGTCAAGTATTGCAGGTGTTTCTGTTTATCAGCAACGATAATATTAGTGTAATCCTTGCTCTTGAGACAGTGGTTAGCCACACTTAATAAACAGTTACCATCGGGGGGAAGATAAACCCGCACCACGTCGGCACTTTTATTGGTTACTAAATCGATAAAACCGGGGTCTTGGTGACTAAAACCGTTGTGATCCTGCCGCCAAACCACCGAGGATAATAAGAGATTCCAAGAGGAAACAGAAGCGCGCCAAGGCACATGATTTTTGCAGATATCGAGCCATTTAGCGTGTTGGTTGAACATGGAATCGATAACGTGAGCAAAAGCTTCGTAGGAGTGAAATAAACCGTGACGACCGGATAATAAATAACCCTCTAACCAACCGACTAAAGTATGTTCACTCAGCATCTCCATCACCCGACCATCGGGAGATAATTGGCTACCATCTAAATCCTCCGGATAGGTATCAGCTAACCAAGTTTTTTTAGTCACTTCATAGAGAGCCGCTAAACGATTAGAAGCAGTTTCATCGGGACCAAAAACGCGAAAATTAGTCATATTATTTCGCATTACATCCCGCAAAAATACCCCCATCACTCCCGTGTTTTCCGCTTCCACTTGGCCCGGGTGGGTGACAGCCACGGCATATTGACGAAAATCGGGCATTTTTAGGTCTTTACGCACCAATCCGCCGTTAGCGTGCGGGTTAGCACTCATGCGACGATGACCCCTAGGAGCGAGTTCTTTAAATTCTGGCTTAAATTTACCCGTGGTATAGTCAAATAATTCCTCCGGGTTATAGCTTTTCATCCACTCCTCTAATTTTCTCAAGTGTTCGGGGTTTTCCTGCATGGCACCCATGGGGACTTGGTGAGCGCGCCAGAATCCTTCTACTTTATGACCATCAACGTTTTTCGGCCCTGTCCAACCCTTGGGAGACCGGAGGATAATCATCGGCCAGGGGTAACGTTTAGCAATACCCGTGCTGCGAGATTCCTGTTGATAGGAGCGAATCTGATTGATACAGTGTTCTAGGGTAGCGGCCATTTTTTGATGGCAGTGCATGAGGTCTTCATCTTCCTTACATTCGACAATGTAGGGAGTGTAACCGTAACCGACAAAGAGACTTTCTAACTCGTGCGTCGAAATACGGGAGAGAATGGTGGGATTAGCGATTTTATAACCGTTTAAGTTTAAAATTGGCAGTACCGCACCATCGCGAATCGGGTTAAGGAATTTATTCGAGTGCCATGCGGTGGCTAAAGGACCAGTTTCTGCTTCCCCATCACCAACGACCACGGCCGTAATTAGGTCGGGATTGTCAAAAACAGAACCGTAGGCATGGGAAACACTATAACCTAGTTCGCCGCCCTCATGGATAGAACCGGGGGTTTCGGGGGTGACGTGACTACCGATGTGACCGGGAAAAGAAAATTGTTTAAAGAATTTTTGTAATCCTTCCTCATCTTGACTTTTATCGGGGTAAATTTCCGAATAGGTTCCTTCTAGATAAACCGGACCGAGTACCCCCGGCGCCCCGTGGCCAGGACCGGCCATAAAAATCATATCGAGGTCGTATTTTTTGATTAAACGGTTGAGGTGAACGTAGGTAAAACTTAAGGCCGGACTCGCTCCCCAGTGACCAAGTAAACGATACTTAACGTGTTCGGGTTTAAGATGTTCTTTGAGCAGGGGATTATCGCGCAGATAAATCATACCTACAGCTAAATAGTTACAAGCGCGCCAATAGGCATGGGTTTTATAGAGTTCGTCTTGAGAAAGGGGATTTTGTTCTGTTAAGGGTCTTTCTGGTGCGAATACCATGAATATTTCTCCGATATCAATGAACGATGAGATTAAGAGAGTTGATAGACAATTTCTCCAGATTATCGAGAGGGTTAACCCTCGGTCAGTTTTCAAACTGTAATCAAGAGTCTAACCTTTTGGGGCGCAAAAAACTATTAAAATAAACTATATTTTACTGATCTGACTTGGCTAATTTATGTCCGTCGGGCGGGGTTTTTAAATGGATTTTAAAGGAAAATTAATGTCTTCTTAACTTAGAGAACAATAAATTCTCGGAAAACTTTTAATGATTTTTTAATGTCAGCTTTTCCCAGAATACCATAAAGTCACGCCTTAGTTTGTCGGGAAGAGCCTAATTAGGCTTTCTCGATGCCGGTGGTGGGGACTACTAGGAGAGCTTTTGAAGCACTGAAACTTAAAATCTTTCTATACTTCATCTAGCGATCGATAAAAGCTGATTAGTATGTATAGTGATTCTCTACAGGCCAATCAATTCTCAAATTTTTTTTTTCTTGATCGTGCCTAAGCTTATCGCAGCTGCAAAGGAGTTTTTTTCATGACAAAAGTAAGAGTCGCTATCAACGGATTTGGTCGTATCGGTCGCCTCGTTTTTAGGGCGGGTATCCAAAATCCTGATTTCGAGTTTGTTGGTATTAATGATCTCGTCCCCTCCGATAATATTGCCTATCTGCTCAAATACGACTCCACCCACGGACGTTTTCAAGGTACGGTAGAAGCAAAAGAAGATGGCATCGTCGTCGATGGCAAGTTTATCCCCTGTTACTCCATCAAAGACCCCGCTCAACTGCCCTGGGGTGCAACCGGGGCCGATTATGTGGTTGAGTCCACCGGTTTATTTACCACCGCGGAAGGGGCAGCAAAACACCTAGAAGCAGGGGCCAAACGGGTGGTTATCTCCGCACCCACCAAAGATCCCGACAAAGTTCGTACTATCGTACTAGGCGTTAACGACAATGAGTACGATCCCGCTAAGGATCTGATCGTCTCTAACGCTAGTTGTACCACCAATTGTTTAGCCCCGATCACCAAAGTTATTAACGATAACTTCGGACTAGCGGAAGGATTAATGACCACGGTACACTCGATGACCGCCACTCAACCCACCGTTGATGGTCCATCGAAAAAAGATTGGCGCGGTGGTCGCGGCGCGGGTCAAAATATTATCCCCTCCTCCACGGGAGCAGCCAAAGCAGTAACCCTAGTTATTCCTTCCCTAAAAGGCAAATTAACCGGTATGGCCTTCCGTGTGCCAACTCCCAACGTTTCCGCGGTGGATTTAACCTTTAAAACCGAAAAAGCCACCAGTTACGAGGAAATCTGCGCCGCGATGAAAGCCGCCAGCGAAGGACCAATGAAAGGTATCCTCGGTTATACCGATGAGGAAGTGGTGTCGAGTGACTTTATCACCGACCCCCGTTCCAGTATCTTTGATGCTAAAGCTGGTATTCAACTTAATGCCAATTTCTTTAAGGTCGTCTCTTGGTACGATAACGAGTGGGGTTATTCCTGCCGGATGTTAGACCTGATGAAAATGATGGCAGCCAAGGAAGCAACCCTAGTAACAGCCTAAATCAGTTATCAGTTATCAGTAACCAGTAAACAGTGAAAAGACAGCACTGTTAATGCCGTTATTAGGGTGCATCCCACATTTGCAGGAACACCGATAATCAGCAATTATCAGTGACTTTTAAATTATTACAGATATATCAGCAGCTGTCTGTAAGCATCCCACCGAAAAACTAATGCGCTCCGGGGTTTGGGGGGTAGAACCCCCCAAAAGCTTGGATTGAGCGATAAAACCGAAAGTAACGCCCGATTTTAGTAGAGAGTTTCCCTTGAAAAATCCCAACTTCGTAGATTTACAAAAATGAGATGCACCCCGTTATTTAATACCCAAATCTGATCACTGATAACTGATCACTGATAACTGATAAGATGAATCCAAAATTTAAAGATATTACTGCTTGGGAACAGGCACAATTGTTAATGCAACCGGCATTTATTCGGGTGCTGGATAATCTGCGTAAACAGTTAGAAAATTCCCTCTGGAAAGGAACCTATACAGAAATTCAAGATCCCTATCCCAGTTATCTGCTCTGTTTGACTTATCTCGATCGCTCCGTTACTGTAAATATTTGGGAACTTTGTTTTCAAGTCTGTTTTCTCGATTATCCCACCGATGAAGGAGAGAGCGTCGTCATCGATACCAGTCTCCTCGACCCCACCGGTGAACTAGATTGGCAGAGTTTGGAAACGAAAACCGAGCGTATTATTAACCGATTATTCGCTAATTTACCCCAATGAAAGCAGCGTTAGAAACGATCAAGGCAGAGTATGCCGCTAATTTTCTGAAAAATTACAGTAATGATCCCCAAAATTTAGCATCCCAAACAATTTTAATCGATCGCTCCGATTGGGGTTTATTAGAATTAAAAGGCCAAGACCGACTGCGTTTTCTCCACAATCAAACCAGTAACGCTATCGAGCGCCTGAAACCGGGTCAGGGTTGTGAGACAATTTTCCTTAACTCTACCGGTCGTACCCTCGATTTTGTCACAGTTTACGCCAGCGATGATTCCCTCCTCATCCTCGTTTCTCCCCAACGTCGTCAATTTTTACTGGAATTGATCGATCGCTATATTTTCCCCTTCGATAAGGTGGAAATTAGCGACTTAACCGATAATTTTGGCATTTTCACCCTAATTGGTACTGAAAGCGGGCAATACCTGCAAAAAATAGGCATTCCAGAGCAGATTTTAACGGGGGTGCAGCATAGTCATTATCTCCTTTCTGACCCCCCCCTGAGACTGGCCGTCGGCACCGGCTTAGACCTACCCGGATATACTTTAATCGTTGCCGCCGCCGAAGCAGGTCCCCTCTGGGAAAATTTAATTAAAAATGGCGTTACTCCCGCAGATGCACAGGTGTGGGAATACCTGAGAATCCATCAGGGCCGACCGGCAGTCGATCAAGAATTAACCGAAGATTATAACCCTTTAGAGGCCGGTTTATGGCGAGCGATCGTTTTTGATAAGGGTTGTTATATTGGTCAAGAAACTATCGCCCGTCTCAACACCTATAAAGGCGTAAAACAAAGACTTTGGGGCATAAAACTCAGCCAACCCGTCCCCAGCAATACCCCGATTATTTTAGAAGCGCAAAAAGTCGGTTTACTCACCAGTGTGCTGGAGGATTTTGGCTTGGGTTATGTGAAAACAAAAGCGGGAGGAGAGGGTTTAAAAGTACAAATCGGCGAGGCAACAGGAGAATTAATCCCTTTACCCTTCCTCTCTCACGAATACCCCTTTCAGTAATCAGTAAACAGTAAACAGTAATCAGTAAACAGTAAACAGTGACCAGTAATCAGTAAACAGTGAAAAGACAGTAGGAAATTTCTATTTAACACTGCTCACTTGAAAACTCAAATCTGATAACTGATAACTGATAACTGATAACTGAAAAAGTCCCTAACCCCAGCGACTAGCAATGGGCATTCGCCAACCAGTGCCAAAAGCGCGATCGCTAATTTTTAGGCCCGGGGGGGCTTGTTTGCGCTTAAATTCGGCATTTTTAACTAATTTAATCACTTTCTGCACAATTTCAGGCTCAAAACCGGCGGCGATAATTTGTTGGGCGGATTGATGGCGATCGATTAATAGTGCTAAAATAGCATCTAAAATCTCGTAGGGAGGTAAAGAATCTTGATCCTTCTGATTGGGTTTTAATTCAGCACTAGGAGCTTTATTAATCACATTGAGGGGAATAATTTCCCCGTGCCGATTTAACCAGCGACAGAGGGAATAAACCCGGGTTTTCGGCACATCAGCAATCACTGCTAAACCACCATTCATATCACCGTAGAGGGTGCAATATCCCACCGCCATTTCTGATTTATTGCCAGTGGATAATAGTAAATGCCCGAATTTATTAGAGAGAGCCATTAATAAATTACCGCGAATGCGTGACTGAAGATTTTCTTCAGCAATACCGAAATCAGTCCCAGCAAAAAGCCGCTCTAAAAGTTGATCATAAGCGGTCATAATTTCTTTAATTGCTAACTTCTCACTTTTGATACCTAAATTATTAACTAAAGCTACGGCATCGCTAATGGAATGGTCGGAACTATAGGGAGAAGGCATCATCACAGCGAGAACATTTTCTTTACCTAATGCGTCGGTGGCAATAGCGGCAACTAAACTGGAATCAATGCCACCACTCAAGCCAAAAATTACCCGTTTAAAACCGCATTTCTGCACATAATCTCGCACTCCTAAGACTAAAGCTCGATAAATTTCCTCATCTTCATCGATGGGTAAAGGATGAATAACTGCGGGTAACAAATCTTGATTAAACTCGATTAATTCTAGGCTAGAAGTAAATGCCTTGGCGCGATAAATCACTTCTCCTTGTCTGTTAAAAGCAACGCTATCACCATCAAAAATTAAATCATCATTACCTCCCACTTGATTGACATAAACTATAGGTAAATTATATCTAGTGGCACTATGGGATAATAAAGATTCTCGCAATTTTTGCTTACCGACACTGTAGGGAGAAGCGGAAAGATTAACGATTAAATCCACTCCCAAATTAGCTAAATCGGCGATGGGATTAACCGCGTATTGACGCTGACCCCAAAATTGTTCATCATTCCAAACATCTTCACAGATAGTCACACCGATTTTAAGATTATTTTCTGTTAGTTGAAAATATTGACTTTCTTTCCCGGAAGCAAAGTAACGATCCTCATCAAAAACATCATAGGTAGGCAATAAACGTTTAGTAAAAATTTGTTTAATCTCTTGACTTTTTAACAAAGCTATGCTATTAAATAACGGCTTTTCTCCCCGGACTGTTGCGGAGGTATTTTTTTCGACAAAACCGACTAATACAGCTAATTTTTCTGGTAATTCTTGGGACAATAATTGCAATTGTCGAGACATTTTCTCAACAAAACCCAGATTTAATAATAAGTCTCTGGGAGGATAACCACAGAGGGATAATTCCGGGGTTAAAAGTAATTCCGCTCCCCGATTAAATGCCGTTTGAGCGGCCTCTAAAATCCTTTCGGCATTTCCTTCGATATCTCCAACAATGGGATTTAATTGAGCGATAGCAATTCTCATATTTTTTCCTATTTAAACAAAAACTAACGGTTGCTCTTTAAAGGGAGCAAAAGCTTCTTCATCAAAGCGATATAAACTAGCAGGACGACCAGCACCACGAGAGACTTTTAAACCCATATCTTTGAGAAATCCTAATTTCAAGAGCCGATTTCTGAAGTTGGAATAATCACTAAAATTTTTACCTAAAATTGTCTCATAAAATTGATAAAGATCATTTAAAGTAAATAATTCTGGTAAAACCTCAAAAGCGACGGGACTATATTCTACTTTATTGCGTAATCTTTGCCAGCCATAAGCTAAAATTTGACCGTGATTAAAGGCTAAATTTGGCACTTTATCAATCATATACCAAGTGATATTATAATCCCGTTCAGTGATTAATTTCGCTTCTTCAAACCGCACTAAAGCGAAGTAACTCACCGATAGATAACGTTTCCCAAAACTCTCGGCCGCTGCCGGGAAATCTCCCTCTGGACTGCCAAAAGTATATAACTGTTCTAGATAGAGATTATTGACGCTAATTTTCTCGGCTAAAATTCGATAGGCTGCCGTTTCCAGTGATTCCCCATTTCTCACTAAAGTACCGGGTAAACTCCAGTAATTACTAAAGGGTTCTTCCCGTCTTTTAATCAGAAGCACTAGCAGCCGATTTAATTGGGTATCAACGGAAAAGATCACGTTATCAACTCCGACTTTAAAATCAGCTAGAGATTTATTAGCTAGGGTATTTGGCAGCTTCATGCGTAAAGTTTTTGACCTTCAATATAATCTTTAATCGGTGCGGGAACAGCCTGTTTATCGCCTTTTTCTCGATAATCTGTTGAGGATACAGCTGGAGCAAATACATCGGCAATCAGACAATCACCCCCTAATGTTTGCAGTTGTTCAATATCATCTTGATTAATAGGATAGCCGGGACGAGGAATCACGAGAATTTTGACTTTTTCTAGTAATTCTTGGCTGCGATACCAGTGCCTAATTTGTCCGGCTAAATCGGAACCAATGACTAGGGTATATTCCTCCTGTTCTCCCCAAATTGCTTGCGCTTTTTCCACACTAATTAAGCTCCGTCGATCGCTTAATTCTCGTCGCAGTTGTATATTATCTCTTGGGGGTTGAATATCCCCGATGAGCAAATTTAACATCCTCAGACGATGTTCGAGACTGGTTTGATGATTTTTAAAGGGATTATCGGCAGCCCAAACCGCAACGATATCGTACTGTTCCGATAACCATTTTAGTATGGCTTGATGACCGGCAGTAGGAGGATCGGCACTGGTTCCAAAAAGGGCAATTTTAAGCATAGGATTCAATTACTTGCTCCCTGAGGGATTAGTTTAAGTCTGCTCAAGCTTGGCAAAGATTAACTTCTCCCCATTATAGTTGATTTTACCAAAATAGGGCAAGAGGATCAGTAATCTCCTGCAAAAGTAAGTTATCGAGTCGCTATCGGGTCAAAATATCTAAAACCCCGGATAAATTTGACATAATCTTAGGTTTTATGAATAGGATAGTTATCTCTTATCTTTTGTCTGCTACTGAAGATTTTTGATTTTTGCAGGAGGTATTATTTTTTATAAAATTGGTGAACTAATTCTCAAACGTACTAACCCACAAACAGAAGGAGGCAAACCCATTACGCCGCGCTATGACTCCCGTAGCACTTAGCGGCCCAAACCACTGGCTCGATTTCTCCCTTTTGGAGTTTTTCTAGCGGGGTTGCTCCCTCTAAACGAATATCACCCGTGAGCAGAAAGAGCATTTGTGTCCAAGCACCGTCTTCTTTTAAGACGGCTAACACTTGGTCTAAACCAGACAAAACTTTGCCATCAATAAATTGCCAAGCGGGATAAACTAATTCCTCGTTGACAGATAAACCTAAAACCTGATGATTGAGCCTCATAGTTTCTAATTCCAAAGAACTACAGGCTAAAAAACTACAAACCTCAGCGCTGGTTAAGGTTCCTCCTTGCTTGGATAGGAACCGCTTCTTCGCGTCTTCGCCTCGTTTAATGGCAGCTGCCAACGGAGAGGCCAAAGCTAAAGGAGATTGTGTTTTTTGCATAGATTCTAACATTTTTAAGCAACCCTACCACCGTCAACAAGGCCTGTATAAAACAAATACAAGTCTCCCTTCAAATGTTTAGTTTCTTGTATAAGCTTACGTTTATTGTCTGAATACCCAATAACCTTACCTTTCTCTGGCCAGCCATATTTGTCGCGACCAGTGATCTCTACGACCACCCATTGATCGGGGTAATCGGATGAGACATCGGCGATCCTCAAATCTTCTGTTTTGTGGCTAAGTGCTTTCATGGCTGAATCGTCCTCTCCAAATGTTTAAATTTCCTGTTGAACTGCTAAACCTGAAAACAAGCCTAGACAAAGGTTTCAATAGCCTAGATTTGGACTCGATGAGCCGTCTGAAACTTGCTCAGTATCACAGACTCCAGTTTTCAACAACCAACAACTTTTATTATAATCCCGCTCTCCATTTCTGGCCAACAATTGTTGCAACGGAGGATAAATGACGCTTACCGATAATGTCAACCAAAAAAATTGGGGAGATAAGCCATTTTTAACTATCTCCCTCAAGCCTCAATTTAGTGGGTTGGCATTTTGCTTAAAGATTCAAAGGTTCTGTTGATGGCCTCTATTAATCCCCAGGAGTGGGAATAATAAACACCCGCTTCTACTTCTGCTTGGCGATCGCTGTGGGCATTTACCCAATCGCTTGCCGGTCGTCGGTGGTGGTAATCATGTACTGGACTATCGCCCGTCAGGATCAGCAGTCGCACGGGTAAGTGGTAGAAAAACAGCCGGAGCCACCAACGGGTTTCTTCCCAAAATTTTACCCAAAAGGGGTCAAAATCATTGAAAACAGCCGGCTCTTCGCAACAAAAAATAGCAGAGGTCATTTCGCCAGTTTTGTTAGCAAATCGGTGTTCTACACACTGACGTAGTACGCTGGTACTCTCGAAAAACACGCTCAGAGTCGGAACAAACACTAATAAAAACACAGCCCAAGTATGCGTAATGGTCACTAAACTTACAATCGAGAGCCAAAAACCGAGAGCCAACGAGTTGTGTTTTACGTCCGTTGAGCAAAACGTTCCTTTTAGGCGATCGCCAAATTGACGGCAGTGGAAAGTCGGAGAAAAAATCAGCTTAGTTAAGTGTTGCCATGCTTGTTGCGGACTCATCTCTGGACGGAAACCCGCTTTGTAAAAAAACTCAAAGGTTTCATCACCGGGGCGCATTAATCCTTTGGAATGGTGAGTTTCGCAATGCTTTTTCTTGTAAGTATTAAAAGGCATGGAGAGAGTAAGAATTGAAATGAATTCCCCTAACACTTCATTCCAAGAAGGATTGGCAAAAACAGCATTATGAGAGCAAGCGTGCATAATGGTTAGCCGTTGCATCCGTAGAGATGAGAGCAAACAGACTTGGCTAATGGGAATTGCCCACAGGTGGGCGTTATCTACAAAGGCACAATTGCCGATGAGAAGACCAAAGGCAAAAAGTAAAAAGGTTGAACAGATTTCTTCCACTGCTGTTTTTCGGCGTGTCGCTTGTCCTGTGCGAGGTTTAGCGACTAACCAAGTAACCCAAGATTCGGGCAGAAACCCAGTCTTTTCGTGAATTTGTTCACGAGTATCCGAAGATGAACAATTTTGTAGTAACATAAAAATCACAAAAACTTAATTTGATGGGTGGTAGCAATACCACCCTTTTATATTATTTTCAATGGTCTCAATAAAGAACTCAACCAATTATTATTGTTTTTTGTAGAAAAATATATTCTTTTTTGGCAATAATTATTGGTTTAAAGATGCAACAATTATTGGTTTGAGCTTGCAATAATTATTGGCTTTTAATTCTATAGTTTTGGAAACCAAATGCCTACCAGATTGTGGCTTTAGTAATCTAGGCTCATCAGTTTTTTCTTGGCAACAGTTCCGTGATTAGCCACGCTGAGGTTGTGTAGGGTATGGCAACCATTGGGGGGGCAGTCAATTGAACGACAAGAGTGGAAGATATTAGGAGAACTTTAACTTTTTTGCTGGGTGACATAGTGGCCTCCTAATTATTTTAAGGTTGTCACTCATCTTACCAGTAAATTTTTGGCTTTCAACCTACAAAAGTTGCATAATATTTGAGCTTTAAAGATGCAACAATTGTTGGTTTAATTTTGCAATAATTGTTGGTTTTCAATTCGATAATTTTGAATTATCCTACATACATAACGTTCATCCCATATTGCAGAAATGGAGGGGAATGGTATGTCGAATGCAACTGTTAATCAAGCAATTATCAACTGTGTATATGTAAACCGCACAGAAAAAACAGCTATTCTCAAAATTGACTTTATGGGACAATGGCTAGAGCGAGTCGTTGAGGTGGGCCAAGATTTTTGTTTTAAAGCTCCTGAAGGGGGACACTTAGATATTTTTACCTATGAGATGGCTACGATGATGCTGGAAGATAGAATTCCGTGTCGGGAATTGGCGATATAAGGGAGGATTTGGGCAATAATTGTTGGTTGATTTCTCTTTTGGTTTTATGGGACTATCGCAGAAGCAATATAACTTTCCGGTTATTATTGCAATCCACTTTGAAAAAGTATCGGTGACTACAAATACAGCCATGTTGATTACCTTAAGATCGATGACAACCTCAACCGAAGGAGAGATACTTCTATGTCAACTCCACCCTCACTATGCGAAGCCCAAAAGCAGGCAAGAAACTGTGGTTTGGATATACCCAAGCTAGAAGCTTTATTGAAAGAAATCGAACCCTTATCTGATAAATATAAGGAGATATTTTATCGGGCGGCTACAGGACTTTATTCCGCCGATGACTTGGCTGAAATGTTCAATCATAGCCAAAAAAATCTAAACGCGGATTTCAACAAAAATCTAGGATCCCATCTTAAGGATTACCTTGAGTTAGATGAGCGGGTGGGAATTACTTCTTTAAGAAGAGTTCTCTTTAAAAAGGGCTATTGTGTTGACATTAATGACGATGAATTAGTGAGAGTTTTGCCCACACGCTACGCTGAAAATTCTGAATCAGAGCAGTCTTTTACTGTCAGACAAAATTAGTGCGGATGAGAAAACCACCAATCAAGGAGATTGATTTAAAAATGGAAAACACAGAGTTATTGTGCGAGATACCAACATCGGTCAGTCCCCGTGCTGACATTATTAATGGTTTGTTAGCTCAACTAGAAAAGGAACAGGATAGCGATATCCGTGCTGAAATCATAAGGAAATTAGGAGAATATCCTGAGCCTCAAGTGATTAAAAAACCTTTAAAAAATGGTTTTTCGGTACTTGTTATGCTATCACAAATACTGGACTTGATGCGTAAGGGTTTCAGGATAATCAAACAGTCCCCAGCATACTACCTGCCGAAGAACCTAAAAAATGAACAGGACAGCGATCACCGTGCTGAAATCATAAGAAAATTAGGAGAGTATCCTGAGCCTCAAGTGATTAAAAAACTTTGGGATTTGAGAAATAATCTGGAAAACGAATCTGATGATTTTGTGCAATACGAAATCAAGCTTAGTCTGCATAAGGTAACTACTCATCCTAGTATAAATATTGATTTTTTTCTGGATAACTTAGAGGTATTCCAATCAAAAGATAACAATTCTCAAGCTCCAAAAGTATTAATTGATGCTGATCTAATTGAAGAGTTTTTATTACGAAATCAGACGACTCTTAACAGTGAAGCTACTAGGGTTATGGGACTTGTTTTAGAGGGAAAAATTAATCCTTACATCGGCGAAATAGGATTAATCAAAATTTGGCATAATATCAAAAATCTGAAATCTCAAGAATATGCCAATCGTTCGATCATTGAACTTCTGAGTAAGATTAACGTCGGCCAAGTTAACTTGAAAGACATTGACCTAGAAAAATATCCCAACGTTAACTTAAAAACGGCAATTCAAGTTGAGATTGCCAGAAAGTATAGCCTAGCAGGTATTATCACCATCAGAGATCGAGAATTCATTGCCAGTGGATATCCTTTTGTGGGTTCCCCTTCCCTATTCTTACAGTTTTTAGGGGAAGATACCTCGCCGGCATCTATCGAAAGAACTCTCAAAAATCTCGGTAAAGCTGCCATGGAACATGAGAAAGTAAAACTCAATCAGCTTTTAGAAAACGAGCCTCAACAAAACTTATTCTTTGAAGATAATCTTTTGCTTTTTCAAGGCTGGAAAATTGAGAACTTTGAAATTCTTTGTGCTAATAACAATTTAACTTCTGCGACAGTTATCTTATGTAATACAAAAACCCAAGAGCGTTACACTGAATCGGCCTTTAAAAAAGGTTCAGTAGATGCACTTTGTACTGCTTTTGATGAGGCTCTAGCTCATTTAGTTGAAATTAAACATCACCTTAAATCTATCTATGTGGCTAACTTGACACCGGGTAAACAAGGAGCCACAACTGTCAAGGCGGTGGTTGAGTATGATGGTAAAGAAGTTATTACCATCTACACCCATGAAAATATTCTCAAGGCTTATTTTTTCGCCTACGTCAAAGCGATGATTGCCGCTTATGCACCCGATGAATATCACCCCGATATTCATAGCACAAAAGAATTGACATATTTGCACAAAATTGGCGAACGAGATTTTCGGGGACTGAATTTCAGCCAAGTCAATTTAATGGATGGTGAGGCCAATCTTTCCGATGCAAAATTGATGGGATGTAACTTCAGTAAGGCTAATCTTTCGGGGGTTAATTTAACTAATGCTGATTTAACAGGAGCCGATTTAAGTCATGCCAATTTGAGCAAAGCTACTCTAACGGGAGCTAATTTGACCGATGTTAAATTAGATGAAAATAATCTAACCCTCCTTGATGGCACAATTTTGACCAACACAATTATGCCTGAAATTACAATGGAAATTATTGGCGAATCCCGTTTAGAAAAGGTTGCTCAACTACTCAAACACATTGATCCTCAAAGTGAATCTCGAATCTTGGCTATTCACTCCATGACAGATTGCATCTGGTGGGATAATCCTCTTGGTCAAAAATTCTGGGAAGTTAACGAAGAACTAATCAAAAGGGAGATTTCTATTCAACGAGTCTTTATTCTTCCTGAAGTTCCGACTCACAAGCATTTACAAGTGATTCAGGAACAACTTAACTCTGGCATAGAAGTTGCTTGTATTTGTCAGGAAAAAGCCAAAGATGTTCAAGGCTATCGTTGGGATAATACCAACCTATTGATTAGCGAAAACTTATCTGTGCCAAGAAATTCTTTTACAGCGAGAAGAATTATGAATGGTCAAACAGAATCAGGTTATATTTCCTATCAAACAAGAGTTGTAGAGACAGATAAAAGTCTCTTTAACGCTCTATGGGAAAAATCTGAAAAACTCTCTACTGAAGCTAATATTCAGGAACAATTAGCAAACCTGAATACCTGACAGGGTAAGCGCATCTTAACAATACTTGACAAAATGAACTTTATCTCGGTTGTCAACCGCGTTTGAGATGCGCTCACTCTACCGACGCGGTATGGCACAAAAAAGCAAAAGGACGGCTATGGATAATAACTAGATGATTGCTATGCTGAGACCCTTTTGTCAGTCCTAATTGAGATGCTCTTACCCCACCACAATCCCTAAAAAATAACCATAAAATTAATTAATAGAATATCGGAGAAAGACAAACATGATTATCGCTCAAGAAAAACCGACTATTGCGACAGTCACCAAAAACCCTGTCACTTTGGAAGCATATCGGGCGATCGCTGAAACTGCTCAGGAACGTTATGAATATTGCCATGGAGAAATGATTCTTATGTCTGGAGGAACCGCGACCCACAGCGCAATCGCGATCAACATCTCGGTTTATTTGGGATTTTTATTGAGAGATAGGGATTTTCGTCTGTATAACAGCGATCTGCGGGTGTGGATTCCTGAATATCATTGTGGAACCTATACCGATCTCATGGTCGTTAACCATGAACCAGAATTGAACGGCGATCGCAAAGACGAAATTCTTAATCCTTTATTTATTGTAGAGGTGCTTTCCCCCGCCACGGAAGCCTATGATCGAGGTGATAAATTTAGAAAATATCGTTCCCTGCCAAGTTTTTGTGAATATCTGCTCGTTAGTCAAACTGAACCCTACGTTGAGCAATATTTCAGACTCGAACAAAGCGATCGCTGGCAATTACAAACCTACGATCAACTTAGTCAAATAATCCCTCTGGAGAGTTTAAACGTTGAACTTCCCTTGCTAGAAATTTATCGTCGCGTTAGTTTTGCCGCAGCCTCATCCGATTAATACCCTTTCTATTCTGTTTGCATAAAAAGCGATCGCCCCACAGTTTAAGCTCAAAAAACCGCCATCGACAAAGAAGCGCTACATTTATTGAGGATGGTTAGGCAGAGAATGATATTGAAAAATGCCAAATATACTGCCGACACTGCCAATACTGAGAATACTGCCGACACTGCCAATACTGAGAATACTGCCAACACTACCAATACTGAGCATACTGCCGATACTAACCAGACTTAAAATGCTGCTGGCACTAGCGAGACTTAAAATACTGCCAGCACTGCCTAAACTCAAGATACAGCGATAACTAGCTTTGCTCAGATAATTAAGACCAGAAATCATTTTAAATCGGGGAAAGATTGGGGAATAGTTAGGGAAGTATTTTGCCAAACCTGTTGTAAACGCATAGCCGGCATAGTTAGATAAAGAATATCACCTTGGTCGAGAGTGATTTCCAGTAATTGCCAACCGTGGATAGTTTGACCTTGTTTTTCTAAGTAAAGTGGCACAAAATCGGCATTCATCGCCGCTTCCTTGACAATTTGCCCCATAAAAGGATGATTCGGTGTGATTAATGTAGCCAAAGCAACCCAGAGGAGATCATCGGTCATGCCATTACCGAGAATTCTACCGCCCAAAGCGGCCGCAGCAAAGGAATAGGTAGCCAGATCCCGGGGACATAATACCGTATCAAAATCAAAAACTTCTTGAATCGATCGCCCGAATTGTTCCTGAGAGCAGCGTAAAACTAGATTAATTTTAGGAGCGATCGCTTTAGCAGTGAGGGCAATCTCCACATTAATCATATCCTCGTAAGTAACCACGATCAAAGATTCGGCGTTGTTAATATTAGCCGTTTCTAGGGTAGCCACTAGACGCGCATCCTCGATGATAACGGGGATTCCCCAGGAGCGCACGGAATGCAAAAATCGATTATTGGGGTCCGATTCGATCACCACCACTTCACAGCCTTGCTCGTGCAATTGTCGCACGATCCGGGTGCCGATACCTCCTAAACCACAGATAATGTGATGATTGCGGACGGGAATGCGGGTAGCATCCCAAAACTGTTTAAAGCGACTACCGAGGATAAAATCGTTAAGGAGAGCATAACAGATACCGATAACCCCTGCACCGACAATCATCATGACCACGGTAAAAATTTTGATACTATCGGGGGTAGATTCGGCCACTTTTTCGTTACCTCCGGCGCCGGTAATCATCCCGACGGAGAAATAGAGGGAATCGACGAGGGAAATTTTTTGATTAACGCTGAGATAGGTAACGGTAGCAAGGGAAATCATCCCCAAGAGGGAAAGGGTGACAAGAATTACCGGTTGGACATAGTGCTGATAGGGACGCAGATTGAGCAGATTTCTCAGCCACTTTTGCAGTTTAAAACGCTGTTTTGCCCTAATTGTCGGTTTATTGCCGATAATAAGATGATCGCCAGTTCCGAGTTTTTTGCCTAAAAGAACTGCTGAAACCAGATCAATTTCGTCGTGAGCGGGGAGATAATAGATTAACATCCGGGCCGGATCGTCCCAAAGTTCGTAGAGGGGTAATCCCCACCAAGGATGATTTTCCTCGATAATTATCTCTTGAATTGGCCAAAGGCGATCGAATAGCTGTAATTGACCGATAGCTTTATTACCAAGGGCAGCAAAGGAAAAGATCGGAGCCGCTAGGGAAGCAACGCTCATGCTAACGTGAGCAGGTAGGGTTTGATCGAGTCTTTCTCCTAAAGTTTCGTTAAATAGTCGGTTAACTATCCGAATTTTCGGGTTAATTATCCTTGCGCGGGTGAGAATTTCCAGATTGAGTGCGTCGTTATCAATGGCCAAAACTAGGGTTTCTGCATCTGGAAGGCCAGCTTGCAGGAGAGTTTTAGGAGAGCAGGGATCGCCGATGATAATATCAGACTGGTATTCGCAGACCATTTGGCGATCGCTAATCGCTACTACTGCCGCGGATTGTTGTTTGAGTAAACAAAAGATTTTATAACCCGTGCGACCTAATCCACAGACGATGATTTGCGGTTTCATTCGTCGAGCGCATTTTTTGCTGATTAACCTTTCAGTTCTAGCGCAAAAACTAGGAAAAATCTGTAACTAAAGCTGCAATGCTGCCAGTTTTCCCAATCAGGCTTTTAAAATGATAAAATAACCCTCATCATCGATTGAATTACTTCAGCCTTGACTCGCTTTCTTTGGGATAAATTTAGTAAAGATTACCTCGAAACCTTTCTCTCTTCTTCCGGTGACGTGAAAACTAGCCTTGATGTGACGGCAGAAACTCAAGAAATCGATGTGTATTTTCGACCGACTTCCCCAGAAATACCACCCGAATTAGGTTTATTAGGCCGATTAGCTCAAACCCCTTGTCTATTGGAACCCTATCGCAATCCAGTCACGATTGAGGGCATTATTGCCTGTTTATCTAAACTGTTTACTGTGCGGGAACAATTACAAAGAGAAGCTCACCGTCATCAACAACCCTTATTAGCAGAAAATATTCCCAGACTATGGATACTAACTCCTACTGCTAGTCAAAGAATTATAACTGCTTTTTCCGCTCTCAATAATCCAGATTGGGGAGAAGGAATTTATTTTTTAGCCCCAGTATTAACCACAGCCCTTATTGTCCTGCATCAATTACCCGAAACCCCTGAAACACTCTGGTTAAGATTATTAGGTAGATGAGGAACCAGAACCAGAGCGATTGATGAATTAGAGGCCTTGTCTCCTAGTCATCCCTTTAAATCAGCTTCCTTAAAATTATTATACAATTTGAGTAGGAACTTGCAAGCCTTACCCAAAAGAACCCAGGAGGAGAGGAAATTTATTATGCGTTTAGCTCCTTTATACGAACAAGATAGAGAAGCAGCGATTCAACAAGGAGAAGCCATTGGACTTCAAAAGGGCAGAATCGAAGGGATTCAACAAGGAGAAGCCAAGGTAGTGCTACGCTTACTTAACCGACGTTTTGGTGAACTGCCCCCGCATATCACTGAAACTATCCAAAAACTCTCAGTAGAAAAATTAGAAGACTTAGGAGAAGCATTGCTAGACTTTGAGAGTCAAGCTGACTTAATCAATTGGCTTAATCAAACCTAAAATATTCGGTAAAGGTCATTTAAAACTCCTCTAATTGTTTTCTTTATCTATCGGGAAATTGAGAGCTTTATCGAATAGGGCAAGGTCTTGGAAATTAATCACGCCATCTCCATGAAAATCTGGCGTTGCTGATTTGAGTTCTGAACATTCTTTGGTGGGATTTTTAAAACCTGGACCCAAACTAACTTTTGGATAGGACACACATTTGGCATTCATAGCTTGATTCAGCAACGCCGAATAACCTTATACTACTCCTAATCACTTCTTATCTCTTGACAATGACCTTAAAAACCGATCACGGTAAAAGCCATCCTGTCGGTGCGACTGTCTTGGCCGATGGTGTCAACTTCTCACTATTTTCTAAGTATGCCACGGCGATCGAATTATTATTATTTGATGATGCTAATTCTCCCGTACCTAGCGGGACTATTCTCCTCACCCCGCAAACAAACCGCACCTTTTTCTATTGGCATATTTTCGTTCACGGTATTGGAGCCGGTCAAGTGTATGCTTATCGAGTCCATGGTCCGGATAATCCGGCCCATGGTCATCGCTTCGATCCTGATAAAGTAGTTCTTGATCCCTATGCGAAAGCGATTGTCGGTGCGGAAATTTATGATCGGCAATCTGCCAGCGAAAAAGGCGATAATTGTCATCGAGCTTTGCGGGGTCTGGTAGTGGATCCGGGCTGCTATGATTGGGAAGATGACGCACCGCTACGCACTCCCTACTCTGACAGTTTTATCTACGAAATGCACGTCGGTGGCTTTACTCGTAACCCGAATTCCGGCGTTAGCGAGGAAAAAAGAGGTACTTTTGCGGGATTAATCGAAAAAATACCCTATTTGAAAAACCTAGGCATTACTGCCGTGGAATTGTTACCGATTCATTACTTTGATCCCGCTTCGGCCATGCCGGGGTTAACTAACTATTGGGGTTATAGCACGATCGGCTTTTTTGCGCCCCATGCCGGTTACAGTAGCGATCGCTCACCCCTGGGTCCTTTGAATGAATTTCGGGATCTGGTGAAAGCTTTACACAAAGCGGGGATCGAAGTGATTCTCGATGTAGTTTTCAATCATACCGCCGAGGGAGACGAAATCGGGCCAACTCTTTCCTTGAAAGGTATCGATAATCGCACCTACTACATCCTCGACGGGGAAGATAAAAGCCTCTATAGCAACTATACCGGCTGTGGTAACACCCTCAAGGGCAGTCATCCCATTGTTGGCAAAATGATTCTCGATTGTTTGCGCTATTGGGTGTCAGAAATGCACGTGGATGGTTTTCGCTTTGACCTGGCGGCCGTATTATCGCGCAATGTGGACGGGGAACCGATTCTGCAAAAAGGTTATAACATGATCTGGGCGATCGAATCGGATCCTGTCTTAGCTGGGACAAAATTAATCGCCGAAGCTTGGGATGCGGCAGGATTGTATAGTGTCGGTCAATTTGTCGAATTTGCCGATTGGTTTTCCGAGTGGAATGGTCCTTTTCGCGATGATGTGCGCGCTTTTGTCCGGGGAGATACCGGCATAGTCAGCAAATTAGCGGCGCGGATTTTAGGAAGCCCCGACATATACCACAGACCTGATACCGATGTCAATAGAAGTATAAATTTTGTTACCTGTCACGATGGCTTTACCCTTAACGATCTAGTTTCCTACGACGAGAAACACAACGAGGCTAACGGCGAGGAGAATCGGGACGGTGGCAACGATAATTTTAGCTGGAATTGTGGGGTAGAAGGGGAAACCAATAACGAGAGGATTAAAACCCTGCGACTGCAACAAATAAAAAATCTCTTAACGATCCTGTTTATTTCCCAAGGAACACCTATGCTGTTGATGGGGGACGAAGTGCGACGCACCCAAAAGGGCAACAATAACGCCTATTGTCAGGATAACCAGTTAAGTTGGTTCGATTGGAGTGCGGTAGAGCAAGAGTTCGATCTTTGGTGTTTCGTAAGGAGACTGCTCGATTTTAATAAAAAATTAGCTCTTTTCCGTCAGGAAAAATTGCTAGAAGTCACCTATACCAGTCTTGAACCCCATCTCAGTTGGCATGGCGTACAGTTGAGTAAACCCGATTGGTCGGAAGATTCCCACAGTTTAGCTTTTTCCCTGCGTCATCCCAAGGCGAATGAGTATTTACACATTATGCTCAACGCTTACTGGGAATCTCTCAACTTCCAGTTACCCCCCTTGGGACAAGGGGAAAAATGGCATCGTGTCATCGATACTGCTTGGCAATTGTCCGAGGCAGCCTGTGATTTGGATGCCGCAGCCGCTATTGAATCGGAAACCTATCGGGTGCAAGCGCGTTCGGCGGTAGTTTTAATCGTTAAACCAGTATAACAAGAGGAGAGATATTGCCCGATCGACCGATGTTGAATGCTTTAACTAATGAACAATGGCATCAATTCAATCGTCAAGTGGAAAAACGTTATTTATTTGCGGAGCAATAGCTGAAATGATGCGGCTTTCATTAGCGAAACGGGTATCGATTCTCTCTTTGTGTTTAATTGGCTTTTCCCTGCCTTGGACCGCGTTCAGCGTTTCACCAGTACAGGCAAACCTAGAACCGACTGCGATCGCTATTGGTGATCCCGTCCGGGAAGAAAAGCAAGCTCGGCAGTTAGTAGAATGGTTGGGAACTAAACAATACGACAAGGTGATTGCAGCTTTGTCACCCCAACTAAAACCCCTCTGGACTGCCGAAAAACTGCAAAAGGTCTGGGAAAGCCAAGTCACTGACAATACTGGACCGTTTAAGCGCATTGTCGAAAGCAAGCTACTCGATGCTATCAATGCCAATCTGGTGATTGTCACCGTTGAATTTGAGAAACTCACTGAAGATGTGGTAATTACCTTTAACCGGTCTGGTCAGGTAATTGCCGCCGATTTTCCCGAATTTCGTAGTATTTCTGAGATTGGCGATGCTTTTGTCACGTCCTTGGTCAACAAAGACTACGGCCTGGCCAGAGGTTATCTACACCCTTTCCTGAAAGCTGAGGTTTTCCCCACCAGAGTACAAGGCGCTTGGGAGAATTTACTTAAGCGTACCGGCCCCGTGCGTCGGATCGTGGGAACTCAGGTCAGAAAAGGTTCGGATACGGACGGTGTGGATCTGGTGTTGGTGACGATTCAATTTGAAAAACTGACGGATACTTTAATCCTCGTTTTTGATGATCAAAAGCAGATTGTCAACGTGGATTTCCCTTTAGGCAATTAGTAATCAGCCGAAATAACCCCGTAAATTGAGTTGGAGACGACAAGTTATGTTAGATAAAATCGAAGTTCCCATCGAAGCGATCGCAGCTAGGGAGATTCTAGATTCCCGCGGCCGTCCCACTATCGAAGCGGAAGTGCTGTTAGAATCGGGGGCGATGGGTTTGGCCCAAGTTCCCAGTGGTGCTTCTACGGGCAGTTTTGAAGCCCACGAATTGCGCGATGATGATCCCCAGCGTTACGGTGGTAAGGGTGTCCTGAAAGCGGTTCGCAATGTCTACGAAAAAATTGTCCCGGTTTTGGAGGGGATGAATGCTTTCGACCAAGCTAGTATCGATTTAGCTATGATCGAGCGCGATGGCACGGCCAATAAACGAGAATTAGGAGCTAATGCTATCCTGGCCGTCTCTCTCGCTACGGCCAAAGCGGCGGCGGCGGATCTGGGATTGCCTCTCTATCGTTATCTCGCCGGTCCGATGGCCAATGTGCTACCCGTCCCGATGATGAACGTGATCAATGGTGGTTCTCACGCTGATAATAACGTCGATTTTCAGGAGTTTATGATCTTCCCCATCGGGGCCGATTCTTTTAAGGAAGGTTTGCGTTGGGGGGCGGAAGTATTCGCCGCTTTGGGTAAGGCCTTGCACGAACGCAAATTACTGACCGGTGTGGGCGATGAGGGCGGTTATGCTCCGAATTTGGCTTCAAATCAGGAAGCTTTGGATATTTTGATCGAATCGATCGAACGTGCCGGTTATAAACCAGGGTCAGAAGTGGCTTTGGCTATGGATGTGGCCGCCAATGAATTCTATCGGGATGGTCAATACATCTACGATGGTTCCGCCCATTCTCCCGCCGAAATGGTGGATTTTTTGGCGAGTTTAGTCGATCGCTATCCGATTGTTTCTATTGAAGACGGTTTACACGAGGAAGATTGGGATAACTGGAAATTATTGACCGATAAACTGGGGGCGCGGATTCAGTTGGTGGGCGATGATTTGATGGTGACTAATCCCATCCGTCTGCAAAAAGCGATCGATCTGGGTATTGCTAACTCGATCCTGATTAAACTCAATCAGATCGGTTCTTTGACGGAAACCCTACAAACGATCGCCCTGGCTACCCGTCACGGTTATCGTTCTGTCATCAGTCATCGTTCCGGAGAAACGGAAGACACCACGATCGCAGATCTGGCGGTGGCTACTAATGCCGGACAGATTAAAACTGGTTCTCTCAGTCGCAGTGAACGGGTGGCTAAGTATAATCGCTTATTACGCATCGAAGAAGAATTGGGCGATCGGGCGGTGTACGCGCCGAAAGTCGGTTTGGGCCCAAAATTCTTGGCCTAAAATTTGAAAAAAGTCTTGCAGTGATCGAAAAAGGGTGTTATACTAAAAATACTGATAACTGATAACTGGTCACTGACTATTGTGGTACTTCGCTGAAACCCTTTTCGGCGAAGTATTTATTTTTGGCCTTTTTTTGCCCAAAGGTATGATTTTTGGATCAAAGGTGTTACACTGAGGGTACTGATAACTGATAACTGGTCACTGACTATTGTGGTACTTCGCTGGAACCTTTTTCGGCGAAGTATTTATTTAAGAGGGTGTTGACCAGAGAGAGGACGATTGGCGCACCGATAAAAGCCACTAAACCCTTAACTGCGAATCCCGGGACGAGGATCGAGGCTAACCAGAAACAAAAGCCATTGAGAACAAGGATAAAGCCACCGAGGGTGAGAATAGTAATCGGTAGGGAAAGCAGCCCTAGAATCGGTTTAACGAGTCCGTTGACTAAACCAATAACTGCCCCCGCAACCATGGCCACAATAAAGCTATCGACTTTAACACCGGGGAAGATAATATCAACCACTAATAAACTCAGGGCAGTGGCAAGAATATTTAAAAGAATGCCGATCATAAATTTCTCCTTAATTTTTCTGCAATCACCCCCATTTTATGGCAACTTTAAGGAGAGCAAGCTTAATATAGAATTAAGATTCACTAAAGTCTTTTTGAGGTACAAGTAATGTTTCTTCGCCTAGTTTGTGCGCTTTTTTTGCCGCCCTTAGCCGTATTTTTGACTACGGGACTGAGTTTAGCCTTTGTTATCGAAAATTTGGGTTAAAACCCCGTCGTTTTACGACGGCTTTAAGCTACAATGGAAAAAGCGATAACCAAGCTAAAAACTGAACCTTGACAACAGATAGTAAGGGGTTTCGTTCAGAAAAGACTTCAAATTCGGCCTT
>NZ_JADBSA010000316.1:0-4617 GCF_020246945.1 Microcystis sp. M113S1
ATCCGTGAGTGGGAATGTCTTTTCTGTGGAACTTTTCATGATCGAGATGTAAACGCTGCGGTAAATATCAAGGTCGCCGGAGGACATTCGGAGACTTTACACGGACGTAGAGGAAAGCGTAAGACTTCTGTTAAAGAAGCAGCATCCCGTGAAGCGTCAACCCCATTCAGCGACCATTCTAAAAAAGTGGCGTGGTGAGGAATCACCGTCCGTTTACGGCGGTGAGGATGTCAAGTCTCCCGAAAATCCGGCAGCCAATTTTGATCGAGAATCTCCTCTAGATTAGCTAAAACTTCCAGAGGGAAAATACTGGCATCTAATTGGGTTTCGTCAATAAGCAGATGGCGAGCATCGAGATAACATTTCGCTAAAATTTCTCTTAAATAGGACTTTAAACTGGGACTATCTTCTAAAAGATCGGCAATTTGTAGGCGAAAATTTCTGATTTCTTTTTTCCATGCTGCTTGATTGTAATCTCGTTGCGATTGCCAGGAAGTTAACTTTAGTAAATGCTCTAAAAGTCGAGTTAAGAGACTCTTAAGCGCTCGTCGATTATTTTTACCCAAATCTGCCAACTCCTCTAATAAATTCTGCCAATCTACCGCTTGAAAATCCCCCCGACGCAATTGGTTGATCGTCGATTCTAACCAAAGTTGATAATCACTATCGTAGAGATTTGAAATGGTAATATTCATCATTTTTTACTCCTTAATTGCACTTTTCAGAATTATTGCTGATAGCTTCCCAATCCGGCAGCCAATTTTCAGCGAGAATCTCCTCTAGACTAGCTAACACTTCCACGGGGAAAATACTGGCATCTAATTGGGTTATATCAATAATTATCTCCCGAGCATCGCTGTAACATTCCTCAAGTATCTCGGATAAATAGGGTTTGAGACTGGGACTATCTCTCAGGATTTTCTTGATTTGTTTCCGAAAGGTTCTAATTTCCCCTTTCCAGGCTGCTTGATTATAATCTCGTTGGGATTGCCAGTAAGTTAACTTCAGTAAATGTTCTAAAAGTCGAGTTAATAAACTTTCTAATGCTCGTCGTTCACTTTTTCCCAAATCTGCCAACTCCTCTAATAAATTCGGCCAATCTACCGCTTGAAAATCCCCCCGACGCAATTGGTTGATCGTCGATTCTAACCAAAGTTGATAATCGCTATCGTAGAGATTTGAAATGGTAATATTCATCATTTTTTACTCCTTAACTGCACTTTTCAGAATTATTGCTGATAGCTTCCCAATCCGGCAGCCAATTTTGATCGAGAATCTCCTCTAGATTAGCTAACACTTCCAGAGGGAAAATACTGGCATCTAATTCGGTTTCGTCAATAAGCAGATTGCGAGCATCGAGATAACATTCCTGCAAAATTTCCCTTAAATAGGACTTTAAACTGGGACTATCTTTGAGAATTTTTTTGATCTGAATCCGAAAATTGCGAATTTCTTTTTTCCATCCAGCTTGATTATAATCTCGTTGGGATTGCCAGTAAGTTAACTTCAGTAAATGTTCTAAAAGTCGAGTTAATAAACTTTCTAATGCTCGTCGTTCACTTTTTCCCAAATCTGCCAACTCCTCTAATAAATTCGGCCAATCTACTGCTTGAAAATCCCCTTGGCGCAATTGGTTGATCGTCGATTCTAACCAAAGTTGATAATCGCTATCGTAGAGATTTGGGATGGTAACTTTTATCATTTTTAAAATGGGGAAAAATAAGGATTTAAGCTGCAGGTATCCAAACTATAGGAGAAATTTGGGCTAATCAATCAGCTAGTCTTGCCGGTTTAGCCGAATTATCCTCAATCACATCTAACTGCGAAAAAACCGCCAAAAAGAGTGATAATAAACCTAGCTACTCCCAGAGTAACAAGGAAAGCCCGATGGTGAAAACAGTAATAGGTGTCGATTTAGGTGGAACCGCTATTAAAATTGGTAAATTTGACCAAGAGGGCAATTGTATCGAATCTCTCACCTTGCCCACTCCCCAACCCGCTACACCCAAAGAAGTCGCCCTTACCATACATCAAGGCATTTGTCAAGTAAATTTAGATAAAAGTTGTCAAGCCATCGGTGTGGGAACGCCGGGGCCGGCGGATGCTCAGGGAAGAATTGCCAAAATAGCGATTAATTTGGCAGGATGGCGGGATATTCCCCTCGCCGATTGGTTAGAAGAAAGCACGGGAATGCCGACAATTTTAGCCAATGATGCCAATTGTGCCGGTTTGGGGGAAGCTTGGTTAGGAGCGGGCAAACGGTTTCAAAACTTGATCCTGTTGACCTTGGGGACGGGAGTAGGAGGGGCAATTATCCTCGATGGTAACTTATTTGTGGGCAGCAAGGGAACGGCCGCAGAATTAGGCTTAATAACCCTTAATTTTGACGGTCCATTGTGCAATAGCGGTAATCGGGGTTCCTTAGAACAATACGCCTCCCTGCAAGCTATTCGCCGGATGACTGGCAAAGAACCGAAGCAATTGGCAGAATTGGCCGAAAAAGGCGATCGAGAGGCTTTAGAATTCTGGCAGGGTTACGGCTGTTTACTGGGGGCTGGTATCGCCAGTTTACTCTATGTTCTCACCCCAGAGGCGGTAATTATCGGCGGCGGCATTAGCGCCAGTGCTAAGTTTTTCTTTCCCTCTCTCCTCACAGAAATCGAAAGACGGGTGTTACCTAGTTCCAGAGAAGGATTAGAGGTATTAACGGCCGAGTTGGGTAATCGCGCCGGGATGGTGGGGGCCGCTAAATTAGCTTGGCAATTATTGGACTTCCGCGGGGAGTCTATTATGGCCGGATCTGACTAAAATTGTCTGACTTAATCGTGAATAATCAAGTGGCGATCGCCATCGAGACTCACGGCTCCCTGACGCTGAAATTCGCCTAACAAACGCGTCACCGTTACCCTCGTGGTCCCGATAGCATTGGCGAGATTTTGATGGGTTAAACGGATCTTTAAACGACTGCCTTGGGCGATTGGTTCTCCCATTTCCCGCTTTAATAACTGTAGTAACTGCTGGAGACGTTCCTCCACTCGTCTGAGTCCTGCGATCGCAAGAAGCGATTCCGTTTGTTGTTGACGACGGATCATTTGATTTAACATCATCCTAGTTAATTCCGCCGAATTTTCGACTTCGGCGATCGTGTACCATTTTAGGTACAGTTCCGACAAGGCTCTGGCGTGATAGGATTCCAGATGGGTCAAATTTAAGCCAAAAAAGTGGGATGAATGAACCCAGCCTAGTAAAATTTCCTCTCCACTCTCAGATACTTGACTTAGTTGCGCCATACCCCGATAAACTTGCCAGACTCCATCAACCACCAGAGGAATATTTTCCCCGCGATCATAAAAATGGAGCCGACGACTCTCGCTATAGTCTTCTCGGAAGGGTGAGACGCTGGGATTATAGGTCAGCAACATGATCAAAGTTCTCCTGGGTGAGGGGCTAACAATTTTAACCCCACTTTACTGTATCAAGGTAAACATTAGGTAATCCCCAGATTAACAGTTATCAGTTATCAGTGGGTCAGTCATCAGTTTTCAGATGTGAGTTATCAGTTCACTGTTTACTGTTCACTGTTCACTAAAAATACTTCCCTCTCTCCCCGCAACGGCTCGACTGAGCTTCGCCGAAAGTCGCGCACGAAGTGGTCTCCCATCTCCCCATTTCCCCATTTCCCTCTCCCGAAGCTGAAAAACCTAAAGATCATTAATTTAAAGCATCTTTAAGAGCCGTGCGAGCGGCCAGATGATTGCGAGTCGAGGTGAGAATTTCCGATTCTCGTTGCAGACGACTGACTGTATCCTGCATTTCCAATAAAGCCTGTTGTTCCCCGGCCACACCGTAGAGATTACCCGCCACCCAGTAGGATAATTCCAGGGGAAGACTGGGCAAATCGTCGGGGAGTTCAATTTTTTGAGCGGTTAATTTGGCTGATAGATGAACCACATCCCGCAGCAGTCGATCCACTTCTTTGGCCAGAGGTCGCAGATCTTGGGTGGTGGGGACATCTTCAATCCACTCCACTAAACCGACACGATAGGGTTTTTCCCGGACGTATTCTAGGACACGGAAGCGCTGTTGACCGATGGTGAGAATTTTTAACCGATCATCTGGGAGACGTTGACAACGGACAACTTCCGCACAACTGCCGACTTTAGCAATTTCTCCCGTGGCTGGATCTACCATTAAGACCCCAAAACGGCGATCTTCTTCCAATATCGTATTCATCATAATCCGATAGCGAAACTCGAAGATGTGCAGGGGTAGGGGACGACCCGGGAATAAAACAACTTCGGGAAGGGGAAAGAGAGGTAATTCTCTAACGGCAATGGAAGAAGTGGCCATAGGTTTAGTAAAAAAAAACCGATCTTCTCTTATTTTTACACAATCCCCCCTGAACCGCTAGGCAAGGGCATTGACAGGAGCCAGTATTCAGGAGCCGGTATTCAGGAGCCGGGAGATTGCCTTTATTTAGGGTCTGCTGAAAAAGTTTTTCGGTGGGGGTTGGGGGTTGGGGGTTGGGGGTTGGGGTGTGGGGTGTGGGGTTTTACCCATTTTCAGGTGGTCAATTACCTAATTTTCAGGGAAAAAGTCCCTGAATTTTCCCCCCAA
>NZ_JADBSA010000317.1:0-8906 GCF_020246945.1 Microcystis sp. M113S1
CTATCAACAACTCTACGAGATGGGATTTGTCAGTACACCCATCTCCGCACCGACTCCCACCTCCGCAACTCCTAACCCCCACCGAAAAACTTTTTCAGCAGACCCTAATTAGCTATCGGTCGTCAGTATTCAGGAGATGGGAGTCAGTATTCAGGAGATTGTTTTTATTTATTCTCCCTGCTCCCCTCTCCCTGCTCTGACTTTTCCCGCTATCTTTTTAATTGAGCGATCGCTTGCTTTCCCCCTATCTCGAAGTCCTATTCTCTCGTTGGTCATTGTCATTAAGATTAGCTTATTGACAATTGAGAAGAGCCTGAAACCCTTATTCTGCCGTCGTTTTCAGACTTAACGGGAAAAGTAAGCTCCCTGCTCCCTTCTCTCCAATCACTACTGGCAGCCAGAAATACGTCAGGTCTCTATCATACTTTGTGCTTTTTGTCAAAAAAACTTTTTTTTTGCAATAAAACTACACAAAAAAAAGATCATCATTGTGGGTGAAATTGACTCATTTACCCGTCTTAATGAGGATTACCTTCTAGGTGTGGCAAGGGTTTCAACCATTGCTGCCCAAAAAAGCACAGGACAAGCCATTATGAAATTCTATAAAATCGCTGTTACCATTGCAACATCGTTGTTAAATGAAAATCTTTCTCAATTAATTTTTAAGAATTTGTAAATATTGCGGAATGTTAATTTAAATATTCTCAAGATTTTGGAGTCAATCAATAATTTTTGCTTATCTTTGTCGGAAAATAGGACTCTTGCAAAAATCCAACATCTACCATTGCGTTAGGAGTTAGGAGTCGGAAGACAGGAGATAGGAGTCAGGAGATTATTTTTATTTATTCTTCCCCCGCAACGCGCACGCAGTGACCCCCCAAACCCTACACCCTACACCCCACACCCTCTTTCAAGTCAGGAGACAGTATTCAGGAGACAGCTTTTTTCTACCCTGCTCCCTACTCCCCTGCTCCCCAACCCCTATTTTCCGTCTAAACTTTTGTATAGGGATAGTCTGGGAAAGTATGGATAGCTCTTAGACTAATTAATTCGGGACTCACATCACAATATAGACTATGGCTTACTATTGGTTTAAAGCATTTCACCTGATTGGGGTAGTTGTTTGGTTTGCGGGACTATTTTATTTAGTACGTTTGTTTGTCTATCATGGGGAGGCAGCAACAGAAACGGAACCCGCACAAGCTATTCTGAAAGCGCAATACGAGATCATGGAGAAGCGACTCTACAATATCATCACCACACCGGGGATGATTGTCACCGTGGCCATGGCGATCGGTTTAATCTCCACAGAACCGGAAATTTTAAAATCGGGATGGTTACATATTAAATTATCCTTTGTGGCTCTTTTACTGCTCTATCATTTCTACTGTGGTCGCATCATGAAAAAGCTAGAAAAAGGGGAATGTAATTGGACTGGACAGCAATTTCGGGCATTAAATGAAGCACCAACCCTGTTATTGGTAGTTATTGTCCTTTTGGCAGTATTTAAGAATCAATTACCCCTCGATTTGACCACTTGGTTAATTGTAGCTTTAGTGGTATTGATGGCGGTGACAATCCAACTTTATGCTAAAAAACGTCGCAAAGATCAAGAAAAACTTCGGCAAAATACTCCCCAAAAAGAAGAAGTAGCGACCAGGTAAATTATCTCAATCATTCCCTAGGTTTCTAGGATAACAGTTAAGAGTGGTTTGACAGCTGTGGGATGGTCTTTTTAGTCCATCCCCATTGTATAGGTAGCAACCTTTAGCTTTTAGGTTTTTGGCTTTTTGCTATTTTTGAGCTTATACAAAAACTATTTTTAATAGTGTGATGAACTCCCAAGCTATGGATTGTTTCTCTCTGCTCCGGCGCTCCGCTGCTCCCCGATACCTTTTTAACAGGATTTATTATTATAAACCTCTTGCATAATTAATTTTTCAGGGTTCAAAAACGGCAAAAATAAGGATTAAATTGCCTAAAATCTGTAAATAGACCATTTAACTGATTATTATTTATTCTTAATTCTCCTGACTCCTGGCTACTGACTCCTAACCCTAACAACAATTTTTGATTTTTACAAGAGGTCCTATGAATAGTTGCTGGATAGATTGGGAAAAAATAACTAGAGATTTTCTGAGTTCCCGCAAGCTCAGACAAGTTGCTGAATTGCGAGGATTCTATCGAGTTAATCCCTCTGGTATTCCTAGAATTCCCCCCGATTTAGAATTGAGAGACTACCAAAATACAGCGATTATCAGTTGGTTTCGTAATCGGGGACGGGGAACTTTAAAAATGGCCACTGGCAGCGGTAAAACTATTACTGCTTTAGCTATTGCCATGGAACTTTACCAAGCGATAGAACTGCAAGTATTATTAGTAATTTGCCCCTATCGTCACCTAGTCAATCAATGGCAACGAGAAGCGGAAAAATTTAATCTTAAACCGATTTTAGCCTACGAAAGTGTCCATACATGGCAAAGTCAACTAGCCACAGAGTTATATAATGTGCAAGCGGGTAATCAAAAATTTGTCACTATTTTAACTACTAACTCAACTTTTATTAGCGAGGGGTTTCAATCACAAATAAAATTTTTTCCCGATAAAACTTTAATCGTTGGTGATGAAGCACATAATTTAGGTTCCCCCCGATTAGAAGAATTATTACCCCGTTCTTTAGGTCTAAGATTGGCTTTAACCGCCACTCCTGAAAGATATTTTGATGAGGAAGGAACTGACGCTATTCTTGATTATTTTGGGCAAATTCTACAACCAGAATTTACCCTAGCTGATGCTATTAGCAAAGGTGCTTTAGTCAATTATTTTTATTATCCAGTCTTGGTTGAATTAACCGACGGTGAGGCTTTATTATACGCAAAATTAACCCAAAGAATCGGCTGGAATTTGCAGAAAAATAGTAATTTAAATAGTAATGAGAACCTCACCGCTTTGTTAATGCAAAGGTCACGATTAGTTGGTTCAGCAAGTAATAAATTACAGGCTTTACAACAACTGATGCAAAAGCGGTTAGATACGGATCATACTTTATTTTATTGTGGGGATGGTTATGTGGAAAATTATACTGCTAATTATCGTCGTCAAGTAGAGGCAGTTACTCATTTATTGGGCAATCAATTAGGTTATCGAGTTGCTACCTACACCGCAGAAACTTCCCTAGAAGAACGAGAAAAAATTCGCCAACAATTTGAGGAGGGTTATCTACAAGGATTAGTGGCAATTAGATGTTTAGATGAGGGAGTAGATCTGCCATCAATTCAAAACGCAGTCATTCTCGCTAGTAGTGGTAATCCTCGACAATTTATTCAGCGTCGCGGGCGAATATTGCGACCCCATCCCGATAAAAAACAGGCCACTTTATTTGATATGATTGTTATGCCACCGACCTTAGATCGAGAAACCTGGGAAGTAGAAAGGAATTTATTACGCAAGGAATTAAAACGCTTTCTAGAGTTTGCCCAATTAGCTATTAATGCTCAAGAAGCTGAGACTAAATTAGGGGAGATTCAAGATAGATATTGTCTTTTGTCTAATTAAAACCTGAAAAGTTAAATCTTGGCAGCTTTTATGCTAGAATAGAGGTTAGTCAAGAATTGATCTGAAAGTCAAGATAGATCGCCGAGAAAAATTAACCCAAGCGAATAGCGATCAATAAAGTTGTATAATTTTCTTTCCTCTACTTCTAAACTTCTATGTCTCCCCGTCAACAACCCCGTCGCATTGCTCGAGAACTTGCCCTTTTGAGTTTAAGTCAGATTAAAGGCAATGCTGAAAACCTAGAACAGCAAACTTTAAACGATTTAATTTTAGTCGCAGTTAGAACCTTAACCCTGGAAATTCAAGAAACCTTAGAAACCGCTGCTGCCGAAATTAGTCGCGGTAATGAACGGATTCTCGCTAGTGATACTAAGGCCACAAATCTAAAAAGCGCCCAAACTATGGTACAAGAAGCAATTTCTCTTACTCACAATGCGATTAATCGTTTAGGAACCGTGATAGATTTTCCCGAAATTGTTCAGTTATCTAGTCAGTACGAAGTGCGGGAATATGCCCTAGAATTAATCGGTACAGTCTATCGTCGTCGTGCGGAAATCGAACAGGAATTAACCGGCGCTTTAGTGGATTGGCAACTACATCGTTTACCAAGAATCGATCGGGATATCCTCCAAATTGCCGTCGCAGAAATGCTCTATCTCGATCTACCTCAAAAAGTAGCGATTAATGAAGCGATCGAATTAGCAAAACGTTATTCTGATGATGAAGGTTATCGCTTTATTAATGGTGTTCTCCGACGGGTAACGAATAAGCTCAATGAATCAGAAAAAGCCGTATCTACCCAGAGTTAACCCCGAAAGAAATTAATACTACAATGACCACATTTTATAGGGAAATTTCTGTAAATTGATATTGTAGTATCGCTCATCTCCCGTGACTTCTTGGCCGATCCAATCAGGAATAGTAATGACTTGCTCCTCTTGTTCTAGCTCAATTTCAGCCATAATCAAACCTTGATTATCCCCCAAAAATTCATCAACTTCCCAAGTTAAATTATCCAGAGAAATGCGATGACGAATCTTTTCAATTAAAGGTTTCTTACAGAGGTTTTCTAACATGAGCGCCGCATCTTCTAGGGGAATTGCATACTCGAATTCTGGGCGACTAATGCCCTCAGTCTTGCCTTTAATGGTTAAATAACCCCGATCTCCAACTACACGAACTCGCACAGTTGTCAATCCATCTTGGGTGGGAATATATCCCTGACGATACAACTTGCCGGTCGCAAGCGATCGCCAAGAATCCCCTTTAACCAGAAACTTCCGTTCAATTTCAACAGTCATAAGCTTTTGATGGCAATAAATTTAAGCCGTAGCCACGGCAGCAGCTTGGGTTCCTAGTTGAATTAACTCGATCTTGTAGCCATTAGGATCTTCCACGAAAGCAATCACGGTAGAACCGTGTTTCATCGGGCCCGGTTCCCTGGTGACATTGCCACCAAGAGCTTTAATTTTCTCACAGGTGCTATAGATATCATCCACCCCCAGGGCAATATGACCGTAAGCATTACCGACTTCATAGCGATCGACTCCCCAATTATAGGTCAGTTCGATGACAGCATGATTAGCCTCATCGCCATAACCGACGAAAGCGAGGGTAAATTGACCATTGGGATAGTCTTTCTGGCGCAATAACTTCATTCCTAGCACATCGCAGTAAAATTGTAGAGATTCCTGCAAGTTATTGACCCGGAGCATGGTGTGTAAGAGACGCATGATTATTTTTAGATGACATCGATCGAAAAATTACTCATCCTTGATTGTAACCAGTCCTTGTGCCTTCTTATCTCCTTGGGGGTCAATAATTATACCAATACGGGTGTACGGAAAACTCACCTGTAAAATCACTTACTCCCAAAAGCGATTAATAGCTGTAACCAAAATCACATTTTTGGCCATACCTAAATCACTATCTAGAGGATTTTCTCGGACTATTGTGTAGTTAGTGGTAAAGTTAGTTAGGTCAAGACATTTTTGATCAGGAGTTTTCTGGGGAAATTGTGAAGGTAGTAGTTAGTAGTAAATTTTCACTGGTTTCTGAAAACCCCTTTCGACTTGATTGACCTATAGTTTAATAAAGCCTCTGTGACTGCAATAAATGTTAAATATTTAGGGGAGTACAGAACAGAGAAATTGGGACGGGTTAAAGCTATGCGTTTTTATTTAGAGTACATCAATCACTTAGGTCGTTTGCAGAAAAAATCCGCTCATCGTCGTCTGCAAGCGGGTTTCACGATTACAGAAGTCTTACTGGCAGGTTTGATGATGCTGATTGCCGTCTTCGTAGCGGGAAATGGCTTGATTAACCTGCTCAGAACTAACTATCGAGCCAATGCCGATAGTGAAATCCGGAATAATCTTAATCGTACTCTAGAGTTTGTTTCAGATGAAGTGAGACGAGCAAAAATTATCGCTAACTCTCAAGCTGAGATCATAACGGATAAAGTACCCGATTGGGAAACAATACCAGGAGCGCGAGCAGTTCTAGCTTTCCAAATTCCTGATCCCCGCAATCCCAATAATCTGCTCGTTCGACAGATCGTTTACTATACCAGAAACCCTGAAAATAGCTTGACCGGTCCGCGAGTCTTGTCGCGCTATGGTCCGAACTTGAACGCTAATGGCAACTATGAGATTGGTAATTACATACATTCCCCTGTCACCGATATGTTAGGAGCGGCTGCTGTTAACCGTAATTGTCCTGCGAATTTTAACCGAATCCCCGCCAATACTGACGATGTGGGCGGTTTTTTTGCCTGTGTTCACGAAGATCGTAATCGAGTGATTTTGAATGCCAACGCTCAGGTAAATATGACTACCAATGAGAAAGTTGAATACTCTGTCAGTACCACAGTTTTCCCGAGAGCTTGTCGAAAATTTTGCGACCTAGACGACCCCACCTCTTTTTATCAGAGTAGCGGTGGGGGGGCTCAGAACGAGGTCCCAAGTCTACCCATCGTTATCGTGCCGGCAGGAGCTACTGTTACAGCTAAAGTTATTAAAGGAACAACCTGTACATTCAGTGATACCTGCGGTGTTCGTACTGCACCTGACAACTCCAACTTGCCCAATGGGAAACCGGAAAAACCTTTGGATTCACCTGTTGATGCAGATGCTGGAGATGCCATTATGGTCCATGTGGATGGCCTTCGTAATGCCTATATTGATTACACTAAGCAGAAACCAACCGTAGCATATACCTCTGATACCGGTTTACCCTCAGACATCAATATCGATCCTCTTACTAATAACCAAATTTTATTCGTGTTAACGACTACAACGACTCCACCAACCTCCTATCAGATTTTAGTAACCATTACACCCAAGTAGCTAAACTTATGGCAATAAGCTGAAACCTTGATGTTATCCTGGTTAGTTAACCCTATTCTTTCTCGGAAATCATGGCCAAATCCCCTTAACTGGAATGAGGTTAAATAGGGTTTGCGGCAAAAAGTTTTTCGGTGGTGGCAGGGTGTGGGGTGTGGGGTTTTATCGATTTTCAGGTGGTCAACTACCTAATTTTCAGGGAAAAAGTGCCTGAATTTTCCCCCCGATCACCCCAATCACTGGCACTTTTTGATGGGAAAAAAGTCCAAAGGACGATCCCGGGCAAAAAATCTAACTTAAACAGCGAATTGCCTCCAATAAACCCCTGGCTTTGTTGAGGGTTTCTTCATACTCTTTCTCCGGCTCAGAATCGGCTACTAACCCTGCTCCCGCTTGCACGGAAACCAGATAATTTTGATTACCTTGGGGACGAACAATCATAGTGCGAATTGTGATGGCACTATTTAACTGTCCCTCGAAATCGTAGTAACCATAAACCCCTGAATAGGGACCACGACGACAGGGTTCCAATTCATGAATAATTTCCATAGCGCGAATTTTCGGGGCCCCACTGACGGTTCCAGCCGGAAAACAAGCTTTTAATAAATCCCAAGCACTTTTATTGGTTGCTAAATCCCCCACCACATTACTAACAATGTGCATAACGTGGGAATAACGTTCAATTATCATTAATTCATCCACTTTGACCGTACCTCGATCGCACACCCGACCTAGATCATTTCTCCCCAAATCCACTAACATAATATGCTCGGCAATTTCTTTGGGATCTTGCAATAAATCCGTTGCTAAAGCTTGGTCTTCACTGAAGTTTTGTCCCCGGCGACGGGTGCCAGCAATTGGTCTGACCGTAGCCTTTATTTTACCTAATTCGTCCCGTTCTGCCTTAACCATCACTTCAGGACTAGAGCCAATAATTTGCCAATCCTTAAAGTTATAAAAAGCCATGTAGGGAGAAGGATTAATCAGACGCAGGGAACGATATAAATCGAAGGGATGACCCTGATAATTGGCATTTAAACGCTGGGAAATAACCACCTGAAAAATATCTCCCGCTTTGATGTAATCCTTCGCTTTCAGGACATTTTGACAGAATTTTTCCTGAGTTGTATTGCTTTCATAGACTAATTCTTTTCCCTGACCAACTGGTAATAATTCTAGGGTTTTGGCATTAGTTGGTAGGGGTAATCGTAACTTCAGAACTAACTGTGTCACTCGATCGCAGGCCGCTTGATAAGCGGCCGCTAAATCGGGATTTTTACCCCGGATATCGGCATAAGCGATCGCCCATATTTTCCGTTTAACTTGATCGAAAATAATCAGATTATCCACCTGCATCCAAATACCATCCGGTAGATCGGCATCGGTAGCGGGATAAATAGGTACTCGCGGCTCGATCCAATTAATTAATTCATAACCCCAAAAACCAAATAAACCCCCTATTCCGGCGGGTAATTGCGGCAATTTAACCGGCACGATCGGGGCTAAACATTGGGTTAAAATCTCGAAAGGATCCCCCGAAAAAATCTCTTGAGAACCATTGCGAAAACTTTGGGTGGTGGTGTTTCCCCGCGCTTCTAATACCCAGACGGGATCGCCTCCTAAAAAGCTGTAGCGTCCCAAGGTTTCGCCCCCTTCCACCGACTCTAATAAAAAATTGTAGGCTTGATTGGCACAAACTTTATACCAGGCCGAAACGGGTGTTTCTAGGTCAGCGATCCATTCTTGATAGACAGGAATAAAGTTACCTTGGCCAGCGAGTTGACGAAAGCGATCGAAGTCGGGGAAGATCATATTTTGATGGTTCAGGAAACGGATAGCACAACACTTGTAGGGGAGAAAACGGAATTTTGACATCCTCGCCGCCCTAAAAGTGCGGCGATTCCTAAACCTCACGATTTAAGTTTCTGCTTCAACCACCGTTGCATACCACGGTTAAAAAACCATGTACTGTCTTACACAAAGTCCACAGACTTTCGCGACCTTTCA
>NZ_JADBSA010000318.1:0-4221 GCF_020246945.1 Microcystis sp. M113S1
GCTCCATTTCGACTCTTTCTTTTTCCTCGTCTGGCCGCGTAGGTATTCTTGATACTTTCCACAGTCTCGATAGTTTTGATAGATCATTTGATAGATGGTTTCGTGACTGAGAGATTCTTGACTGGCTCTTTTCAGACGACCTGCTATTTGTTCGGGACTATGATAATCTTTTAATCCTTTTTTCACCAACTCTAAGGTAGCCTTGCTGACATTTTTAAAGGGTTGTTTGGCATTTTTTCGGCGCGTCTCGCTTTGAGCTTGTGCTGTGTCAGGTAGATAAGTAGTCGTGCCAAATAAATTTCCTAGTGAAGATAGGCACTCATGCAAGAGGCAAAAGGCAAAATCTTTATCGAAATGTGTAATTAATTTTGCTTAGGTAGATAGCACCCCAGGGAACTTTGATTCCTTCTTAATTCCCGTGATATTGTGCTTTGATGACATCCGAGCCAGACGGCCATTTGCCGTTGAGATAAATTTCCCTCTTGACTAAGTTGGTAGAGCAAGTTTCTTGGTTCTATGTTAAGATGTTGTCGGCTCATTTTTGGGTCTGATTTGTTGTTGTTAATGATCAGACAGTACCTGATGAGCCTTTTTCTGTCAACTCTTGAGGTTGATGCGTTTCATTTTTGAATTGGCGTTTTCAGCAAACCCTAACTATAGGCTCAAGCTCACTTTTTCACTAGCTTGAGCAACTCTCGAAAACGTTGGCGTAAACTCTCGATATTAGCGGATTTCCCGCCATAACGCCAATCAACGTAGGCGCGAGCAATCTCCTCGATAATATTCGCCACTGGCGGCGGTTGGACGCTGCGGGCGGCAACAGCGTATTCTAAAGGGGTTTGAGCGGGATGTTTACCATAACCGGCTTCTGTTAAGATTCCTAACATTTGCTGGTATAAACGCTCGATTGGTGGTAGTTTTGCTAACTTGCGACCCCGACGCCAACGATGGAACTGTAGCCATCCTAACCAACCAGCGTAGGCGAAGACGACCCCCACTAAACCGCCGAGAATTCCCCCTAAAAGACTGCCAGAAATAAAGCGCCATAACCATCCCAATAACTTACCGATAGTAACGATAACATTTTCCCAAATCAGACCGAGAAAACCCGTTACTGGAGAGGGCAACCATCCAGCTACCCATTGCCAAAATTGCTTGAGGACACTAAAAGGTTCCGCTTCCTCAAAGGATGGGGGAATTAATTCCCGGCCCGGTATAGGATCGAAAGTGTACCAACCGTAACCAGGGAAAAACACCTCTGTGATGGCGTAAGCGTCCGTATTTTGGACAACATAAAAGCCAGTGAAAGGATTAAACTGGCCAGGGGCAAAACCGGTGGCTAATCGGGCAGGAATACCGATCGAGCGTAACATAATCGTTAACACGGTGGAAAAATGATCGGCGTAACCCCCCTGAAAACGAAACAAAAAGGCCGAGACTAAATCCTCATTTTCGGCTAAAAAGGGCAAATCGGTTTTTAATTCATAGTTTTGCTTTAATGCTTGGGCCAGATATAAGGCCTTCTCGTAGGGAGAGGTTAACGGTGTGGGAGATTTTGCCAGCAATTCCTCGGTTTTTCGGCGGACTTTCGGGGCAATTTCGGCAGGAATTTGTAAATAATACTTGAGAATAGCCTTCGGGTAAGTTTCTGGGGCCGATCGCAGTTGGCTGCGATTGCGTTCCGGCACTTGTGAGATTACAGTATAAGTTAGCCCTTCCGCTAATCCCCCCGGCGACCTTAAGCTATTTTCTCGGTCTAAAGATACCTGTCGGGTAGGAAAAAAGAGATACTGGGGCGAAGCAAGAGCGGGGATAATATTCGGTAAACTGGAGACAATGCTGTAAGTTTGGACTACCTGATGGGTTTTGGCTTGGGTTGCAGGTAGCGGCAGAAAAAAGCGATAGGACCAACTACTGCGATTTAAATCCTCTACTTCTTGATCTCGCGAGATTTGCCACCCTTGACCAGTATAGCGATCAAAGGCCATGGCGCGCCAGAATCCGGGGGCTTGAGAACGTACCCGCATGACTGTCTGGGGAGTCATACTTCCCCGCAAATTTTGGTTAATTTGGCTGTTAAAACCGTAATAAAAGGTGGAATCTAGCTGTCCTGACCCAACAGTGGGGCTATTACCGCCATTTACGCCACCATTCCCCGTTTCACCCTCGCGCACATAGCCGGGGTTAACGATTTGTCTGTCTCCCTGTTCAAAATCCTGATTTTCCATACCTTCGGGACTATTGACGGGAAAAGATTGAATTTGATAACCCGGAAAACGCGGCATCAGGGCAAAAATTGTCAATCCCAAGAGGAGAATTGTCAGAAAGAAAATCCCGAAACGTTTGGGAGAAAGGGGAGAATTTTGCGGGGAAACTAATTTTTTTGTGGCTAGACGCGGGGGTTTCTTTGAGAAGAAAGGGAGACTCTGATTGAGATTATCTAAGCCTAAACGAGAACGATAGTCTAAAACTAGGGTAGGTAGGGATAAAAGCAGAAAGAGGATTAACCAAGGCGCAAAAGCGAGGGTTTGGGAGATTGTCCCTGCGACTCCCAAGAGAATTAAACCGATTACCATAGAATACCCTAAATCTTTGCGTCGGGGCAGGTCAAAACTATGGAGAATTTGCAGTTGAATTAATAATTGTGTTAAGGCAATGCGACTATCCTGCATCGCAACGATATTACCCAAGAATAGCGCCAACACCACTAACATTCCGATCGCTATACAAAATTTTGCCCCGATATTGCGCTTTTTCCTGCGTCGCCAACTCCAGATTCCGGCGATAATACTGAGAGGAACGGCCCAAATACCGGTATAACTATCAGTAGCCACATCGGTGGCGATAATACCGACGATTACTAAAGCTTGCACCAGAATTCTTAAAATAATCGATTCCTCGGTTTCTGGCAAGGGAGAAGATTCTATCTTTTGCCAGAGGGTTTTTAAGGAAGGTCTTGGACGAGCGGCACTGCTAACCATAGGGTAAATTGGGAGAAAGATCAAAAAGTTAATTTTATATTTCCCAGTTCTAATCTCGATCGCTCCATGGGGTAAAGTGGATTTTAGATGTCAGGAGTCAGGAGACAGAAGACGGGAGATAGGGAGACGATAACTGATGACTGATTACTGATGACTGATTACTGATGACTGATTACTGACCTATGATAGCCGTTACCAAGCCTGAAATTTTACCGTTACTTCATCCCCTGATTGGACAATTAGCCACGGCAATTCTGTCCGACTGGGAAAATTATCTTGATTTGTCGCCCTTTGAGTTGCCGGAAGGTTTAGGCTATGTGGAGGGACGTTTAGAAGGGGAAAAATTAATTATCGAGAATCGCTGCTATCAAACTCCCCAGTTCCGCAAAATGCACCTAGAACTGGCTAAACTGGGCAATGGTTTGGATATCCTTCACTGTGTCATGTTCCCCCGTCCAGAATATCCGCTGCCGATGTTCGGATGTGATATAGTCTCCGGCAAAGCGGGAATCAGTGCCGCTATTGTGGATCTTTCTCCCACCAGTGGCGATAAAACTCTCCCTAGTGCCTATAATCAAGCTTTAGCGGCTTTACCTGGGGCTGATTTCGCCCAAGCTCGTGATTTGCCGCCTTGGGGTCATATTTTCTCCGAATATTGTCTGTTTATTCGTCCCGAAACCGCCGCCGAGGAACGACAATTTTTACAAAGAGTAACAGATTTCTTGACAATTCACTGCAAATGTGCTATGGAAAGTCAGCCTCTTTCTGGGGAAGAAACGCGTATTTATTTACAGGGACAACGGGATTATTGTAGTCAACAGCAAAAAAACGATAAAACTCGGCGTGTACTAGAAAAAGCCTTCGGTTGGGAATGGGCAGAGCGTTATATGACGGGGGTTCTCTTTGATCTGCCCGATTAAACTGAACTACTCCTTGTCAACATCAAAAATTGTCGTGTTTAGCGAGCAGTCAGGAGAATTAAGAGTGAACGTTGACATCCTCGCCGCCGTAAAACGGACGGCGATTCCTCACCACGCCACTTTTTTAGGGTGGTCGCGTCAACGGGGTTGACGCAGATAGCGAAAAACGCTTAATTGCTTAAGTCTGACACTTTCGACCCGTCCGTTTTGAGTGTCCGAATGCCGGACGGCCACTTTGAACAAGTCGAAAAAATCCAATGTTCAACCTTATTTCCTAGAAAGTTTTACTCGTTCAAGGCCGAATTTGAAGTCTTTTCTGA
>NZ_JADBSA010000319.1:0-7340 GCF_020246945.1 Microcystis sp. M113S1
ATATTATATCTATAATCCCGATAAAAATGATTTGGGCGGCTGTATTCGTCGGGAAAATCGGCTCGAAAGTCGGGAAAATCTCGATAATTGGGTAAGTCCTCGCTTGGGCATTCGTTTTCAATTAGCCCAACCAGAGTTACTGTTGTATTATCCCGATGGTCAACCTTTCACCAGTTACAACGAAGAACGGCAACGGGCCGAAGCGGAAAGTCAACGGGCCGAAGCGGAACGACAACGGGCCGAAACGGAACGGCAACGGGCCGAAGCGGAACGGCAACGGGCCGAAGCGGAACGGCAACGGGCCGAACGATTGGCGGCAAAACTGCGGGAGTTAAATATTAATCCCGAAGAAACTTAAAAAAAATTATCGATCGGCTCAATCGATCGAGATAGTCTCGGTACAATAAAAGTAGATAAATATCAAGTCCTCTAGCTAGAGTCGGAACAGTAAGCCCAGAAAAAATGCGCTAGGGCAGGGTTGACTAAATCGACGAAGCAATCGCTAAATAGGAGTAATTTCCGTCCACTTCTCCCTAATCCTGAACGGGAGAGGCAGAACCGAAGAATTTCTATAAAATTTCGGCAAGGGTGGAAAGATCAAGTAAGTTAGCGTTGGGGCTTAATCTTCGCCACGGAAAGTAGAACTATGACAGTTTGTGAATATCGGCCAGGTTTAGAAGGAATTCCCGCCGCCCAATCGAGTATCAGCTTTGTGGATGGGCAAAAGGGAATCTTAGAGTATCGGGGCATTCGGATTGAGGAACTCGCCGAAAAAAGTACCTTCCTCGAAACCGCCTATCTCCTTATCTGGGGTGTTCTGCCCACGGGGGCGGAACTGGAAGAATTTGCCGATGAAATCCGTTATCATCGACGCATCAAGTACCGTATCGAAGACATGATGAAATGCTTCCCCGAAAAAGGCCATCCCATGGATGCGCTACAAACTTCGGCGGCGGCTTTAGGGTTATACTATGCCCGTCGGGCTTTGGATAATCCCGACTATATCCGTCAGGCAGTAGTGCGGCTATTAGCGAAAATCCCCACCATGGTGGCGGCGTTCCAATTGATTCGCAAAGGTAATCATCCCATTCAGCCCAATGATAGTCTTGATTATGCGGCCAATTTCCTCTATATGTTGACGGAAAAACGACCGACGGATTTAGCGGCGAAGGTTTTCGATGTCTGTTTGACTCTCCACGCCGAACATACCATAAATGCCTCGACTTTTTCGGCCATGGTGACGGCTTCCACTTTAACCGACCCCTACGGTGTCATCGCTTCAGCAGTGGGAACTCTCGCTGGCCCCCTCCACGGTGGCGCAAACGAGGAAGTATTGTTAATGTTAGAGGAAATCGGTTCGGTGGCTAATGTTCGTCCCTATGTGGAAAAATGTATCGCCAATAAACAAAAAGTTATGGGTTTTGGACACCGGGTATATAAAGTTAAGGATCCCCGGGCGACGATTTTACAAAACCTTGCTGAACAATTATTCGCGGAGTTAGGTTCCGATGAATACTACGATATCGCCCTAGAATTAGAACAAGCAGTGGTGGATATCTACGGCGAAAAAGGCATCTATGCTAATGTGGATTTCTATTCGGGATTGGTCTATCGGAAATTAGGCATCCCCAGTGATTTATTTACCCCGATTTTTGCCATCTCCCGGGTGGCCGGTTGGTTGGCCCACTGGAAAGAACAATTAAATGCTAACCGCATTTTCCGTCCTACCCAAATCTACACTGGAGAACACGAAGTCCCCTATACACCGATCGAACAACGTTCTTAGATTTTATCTCATATTCTTGATGGAAACACGGTTTCTCGCCTTTGTCAATCTTTCCTAGGCGAGATTTTTTGTCTCATTTCCTGTTATATTTATGGGGCAAGGAAACAGTCCAGCGGCTTTCAGCTTGGTCAGTTTCGGTGTATATAGCAAGGCAAGGTCTTTACTTCTAGGTAGTCGGACAGAAAAATATTAAAGATTATGGTGAAATTTTGGCGGAGATTAACGGTATTTTTAATTTCTTGTTTATTGCTGATTTCCCTAACTGCTTGTGGTAATCAAGTTAGACGCAATCAAGTGGTCATATCGGTATTAAGTGACCCAAAAACCTTTAATGCTGTTTTATCGGCCGAATCCCCGAATATTTTTAGGTTAACCTACGAAGGACTATTAACAGAAAATCCCATTACTGGCAAAAAAGAACCTGTTTTGGCAGAATCTTGGACAATTTCTGATGATAATTTGAGCATTATTTTTACTATCAGAGAGGATTTAAAATGGTCCGATGGTCAACCCTTAACCGTTGATGACGTGGTTTTTACCTATAAAGAATTATATCTAAATCCTGATATTCCTAACAACTACCGCGATAGTTTAAGAATAGGATTAAAAAAAGAATTTCCAGTTATCACTAAACTAGATAATCGCAGAATCGAATTTAAACTCCCCGAACCTTTTGCCCCTTTTTTAGATGCTGTCAGTTCACCGATTTTACCTAAACACGCTTTAGAAAAAACTATTCAGAAAAAAAGCCCCGATGGTAGGTTAGAATTTCTCTCCACTTGGGGGTTAGATACTCCTCCCGATAAAATTGTTTTTAATGGTGCTTATAAACTAAAAGAATATATAACGGGACAAAGGATTATTTTTGAGAATAACCCTTACTATTGGAAAAAAGATGCCCAAGGACAACAATTACCTCATATAACTTCGGTAATTTGGGCAATTGTTGAATCTCAGGATACAACTTTACTGCAATTTCGTTCGGGAAGTTTAGATTCTATTGGGGTAACTCCTGAATTTTTCTCCCTCTTAAAAACGGAAGAAGAAAGAGGAAATTTCACGATTTTTAACGGGGGACCTGCCTACGGAACCCAATTTATCGGTTTTAATCTCAATCAAGGAAAACGCGACGGAAAACCCCTAGTAGCTCCGATTAAATCTAGGTGGTTTAATAACTTAAATTTCCGCCAAGCTATTGCCTACGGCATTAATCGTCAAAGAATGATTGATGATATCTATCGAGGATTGGGACAAGAACAAAATTCTTTTATTTCTATCCAATCGCCTTTTTACGATAAAACCCTGAAAGGTTACGATTATAATCCCGAAAAAGCCAAAGAATTATTATTAGAGGCCGGATTTAAGTATAATAGTGATAATCTGCTAGTCGATATCGATAATAATCCCGTTAGATTTAACCTGATTACTAATGCAGGAAATAAAATCCGGGAAGCAATAGGGGCGCAAATTAAAAATGATTTAGCCGCAATAGGAATTCAGGTGGATTTTCAAGCGATCGCTTTTAGCAATTTAGTTGATAAACTGAGTAATAGTCTAGATTGGGAAGCACATATTTTAGGTTTTACTGGTGATAATGAACCCCACGCGCCTAATATTTGGTATGTAGATGGAAATCTCCACGCTTTTAACCAACAACCTCAACCCGGCAGCCCTCCAATTCAAGGCTGGCAAGCGGCGGATTGGGAGAAAAAAATCGCCGATTTATACGTCAAAGGTTCCCAAGAATTAGACTTTGAGAAGCGCAAAGTTATCTATAATGAAATTCAACAACTTCAACAGGAATACGTCCCGTTTATTTATCTAGTTAATCCCCTCGCTTTGGGGGCTGTGCGTAACTGCTTTGAAGGAATACAATTCTCCGCCTTGGGTGGTGCATTCTGGAATCTAGAAGAATTAAAGAAAACCTGTGGAGGTGTTTAATGACTCATTTTGGTTTACTCTGTCCTACAACTTCTGGACATATTTATTCTCTCCTACCTTTAGGAAAAGAATTACAAAAACGCGGTCATAAAGTTACCTGTTTTTTAACTCTTGATGGTGAAGAAATGGTGCAAGCAGCCGGGTTAGATTTTCAGGCAATTGCACCCGACCAATATCCGAAAGGCACATCAGCCAAAAGTTTAGCCGAAATTGGTCAATTACGGGGAACAGCCGCCGTCCGTCGCACGGTACAATTAGTAACTGATTCTACAGCTACTCTCTTTCAAACTATCCCTCAAGAGATGCGTCGCTTGGGAATTGATGCCCTAATTGTTGATCAAGTCTCCGCCTCAGGGGGTACAATCGCAGAAAAATTAGCTATTCCCTTTATCAGTTTTTGTTCGGCATTGGTTTTAAATCGTGACCCGCTTATTCCGCCCTTTATGACCACTTGGGACTATAATCCCTCATTTATCGGGGTTATTCGCAATAAACTTGGCTATAAACTCCTTGACTCCCTGACTCGTCCTCTGAATGAGTTAATCAACCAGCAACGTCAAGAATGGGGGTTAATTCCCTATCAAAACATCAATCAACGCTATTCACCCCTTGCCCAAATTAGCCAACAACCCGCCGAATTTGAGTTTCCTCGGCAAAATTTACCCGCTCACTTTCACTTTACCGGTCCCTTTCACGATTCCTCCACTAGAAAAACGATTCCTTTTCCCTACGAAAAATTAACCGGACAACCCTTGATTTATGCTTCCCTCGGGACAATTCAAACTCGCCTACAATCGACCTTTAATGCGATCGCCGAAGCCTGTGCCGATTTGCCGGTACAATTAGTTTTATCCTTGGGCAATAGCGACTCTAACATTCAAATAACGACCAAAAACGCCCTAGTTGTTCCCTACGCTCCCCAATTAGAGCTTTTAACCAGAGCATCTCTTACTATCACCCCCGCAGGCTTAAATACTACCCTAGAATCCCTCGCGCAAGCTGTACCGATGGTGGCCATTCCCATCGCTAACGACCAACCGGGGGTATCTGCTCGAATAAAATGGTCGGGGACAGGGGAAGTGATTCCGATTTCCCGTCTAGAAGTTCCCCGTTTACGAAAGGCGATTGAAAAGGTGTTGTCCTTCCCCAGTTACCGAGAAAATGCCCTGAGAATGCAAAAAGCACTACAGAAGACTGGAGGAGTGAAAATGGCCGCCGATATCGTCGAAAAGGCCATTTCTACCGGCCAACCCGTCCTATCGGTATAATGGCTAGGGTCTGCTAAAAAAGTTTTTCCTGGGGACAGGGTGTCGGGTGTCGGGTTTTAAAAACGTTATCGAAAACAATTGACAAAAATCGCCCTTTATAACCCGTCCATGGCCTAACACAAACCGAAGAACTATAAAGATTAGATTGAACATTTCTGTGATTTCTGTCTAACAGCAATGGTCAGCGGTGATGAATGAACTAGAACATCGCCGCTTCATCGTGTTAGCTGGCTTGTGCTTAGAGTGTAAATTTGCGGAGAAATCATGCGTATAGTAACTGATTATTAATACTATCAACAGTCAACGTGTTAACTAAAATACCAACCCGTTGCACGACCTCGTAGGCAGTTTTCTGAGGGACAACAATAATTCCACAATGTTCTCTGCCTTCCTCTATGAATTGAAGATGCAATCGTTCAAAATCAACTCGGTTGTGGGTTACAAGACATCTACCTAAAGAAGCTGCAAATTCTAATTGTTCGCTGTCAGTTTTACCCAAAGTTGACTGCTCAGGAACAGTGGTGACATCTAAACCACGAGAACGCAGAAGTGTTGCAACTAACGCCGACATATCTTCGTCCATGTAAAGCGAAGCAAATATGCTCATAGCTTACCCAAAGCTGTCTTTACAGAAGGATGCACCAACTCATCGGGGACTTGGTTACGCTCAATGTACTCGTTAATTTCTGCTTGATGATCCAAATAAAAACTCAAGGCATCGAACACTTGTGCTAAGGTCAAATGAGGTAAATGAGTTGGAATTTCCTCTGGCATCACACCTAATCGCCACAGACCTACGATTGCGCGAATAGATGTGCGAGTGCCTTCAATAATTGGCTCTCCACCTAAAATCTCATTGTTTCTGGTGACATAACGTGAAAGAGTGATAATCGTCATGGAATTAGGTCCCTTAGGGAAATCGCTAATTCTATTTTAGTCAGGGACAGACATGACTTGATCACGCAATCCAGTGGCTAGAGGAATCCTAGGCTAGATGTTTTTTCGGCAACCTAACCTAAGACTGGCTCTAATAGTTTGACTAGAGAAAAAAGAGGTGCGTTACATTTCATTAACTAAGCAACCAGCGATCGACGTTTCACCTCAAATGTTTTTAGATTTATTCAGGAAACCCCAGGTTAAATTTCGAGTTGATCGATTAAATCGCGCATAATTTTGGCAGAATTGTGTAACTGTTCGGTTTCTCTGGGACTAAGGGGTAAATTAAGAGTTTTAATCACTCCTTTCTCGTTAACCACGCAGGGAATACTTAAACACACATCTTTGAGACCGTATTGACCATCGAGGAGAGTGCTAATAGTCAGAATTCTTTCTTGGGAACGTAAAATCGCTTTAACGATATCCGTGGTAGCTAAACCGATCGCATAGCTAGTATAACCCTTGCGTTTGATAATTTCATAGGCGGCGTTTTTAACCTGAAGAAAAATTTCTGTTAAGCTTTCTTGGTTGGCCGCGCTTAAATCCTGCCAATCTCCTTCTAATAACCTTGCTCCTCCGATATTAGCCGAACTCCAGACCGCAAGCTCACTATCCCCGTGTTCACCGATAATATAAGCGTGGACGTTACGCGCATCTACATGGAGTTGGGTGGATAAAAGAGAGCGTAAACGGCCAGAATCTAGCACCGTACCCGAACCAATCACCCTAGAAGGCGGAAAATTGGTGATTTTCAAGGTAACATAGGTCATGATATCAACGGGATTACTCACCACCAAAATTAAAGCACTGGGGCAGTAAACAGCCACATCCTCAAGAATACGGCGAAAAATCGCCACATTTCGCTCAAGGAGATGTAATCGGGTTTCTCCCTCTTTTTGGGCAGCCCCGGCAGTAATAATCACCACATCGGCATTTTGTCCCACATCGGCCACGGTTCCCATTTTCAAGTCTGTGGGTTCAATAAAAGGCATTCCGTGCCTTAAATCCATCACTTCCCCTTCGACTTTATCCGTGGCGATATCTTGCAGAATTAATTCATCAAAACAGTCTTGAATTAACATCGAGTAAGCGCAGGCCATCCCCACCTGACCAACACCGATAATTACTCCCTTGCGAGGACGCATAGGAGCAGGTTGTTCAGCGTAGGGATTGGGAGTAAATATTTTATCTAGCATAGATTTTTGCAGTTACTGGCTCGTTGACATACTCCCACCGTCAAGCTACGCTGTGACGGGGGATTCTTTCCACATCGCTGTTAGAAATTCCTTGTTCAACGAGACAGCTTAGATTCTCAATGTCTCCATTAAGAATCCAGAGACCGGACTCTCCCAAGGCGTTTGGGTCGGTTTCTGTTTGCCCAACAGTACCGTTGAGATGATTTCCCAAAT
>NZ_JADBSA010000032.1:0-32332 GCF_020246945.1 Microcystis sp. M113S1
GTTGTTGGTGCTGGTGATCCACTGACAGAACTGCTCCCACAGGGAGGCGCTTTCGCGCTGTTGTAGAGTGGTGGTCATTGGTTTATGATTCCTATTAAGTTGTCGAGGTACGATTGATTGATGATGTCTCTATCTTAGAGAGTTTGTATCGGTTTGTAAAGGGGTTTGACGATATTGTTACTTATGTCATTGATAAGCTGGGGTTATGTTCGGTTAGTTGGTCGAAGCGATCGATTTGCCGACATTGAAGCACCTTTTCCTTTGAGCGAGAGAATGCGATCTGGCGTAGCGAGCGCTTTGCGTTCGCTCTACTTGGTGTTGTTTTTGGCCCGTTCGATCTTGCCTGCGATTGCCTCCAGCCTTGCTTTGATTCTGGTCATCCATTGGTTAAACTCGGCCGACTGCTGGTCGATATCTTCTTTCCGTACCCTTATCTCTGCGGTTGTTTTTTCGTGGGCTTCTAACCGGATATTTAATTCTGCAATCATCATTGCCTCAAGTATCTATTGGTTTGTTTATTTATTAGGGAGGAGGCATCTCATTTTTGCAAGTGAGTAATTATACTTGTCGATGAAACTGTCTTCTAGCAAGGCTTTCAAAATAGCTTGACATAAAACTTAATTTAGGAGTTACAAAGGTGAGATGCTCCCGATCGCTTTTAACATATTGCAAAGATAATCGCTGTAAACAACTCTCTTTTAAGCCATCTTCAATGTCATATACAGACAGCGTATTATCGGGATTTTGTAAAAGAGAAATTATTCCTTTGGTCACACTGATTAGATTAGTTGTAAATAGCATATAAACTCTCCTAAGTCATAAAAAAGGGTGAGAATAATCGAAAAAACTGATAACCAATAACTGGGAAAACCTAATCCTTATAAGGATCGTACTGAGTCAATATCCGTTCTAACTTTACTTCATCAATGCGATTAATTAAGCGTTTAGATTCTTCGACATCGCGGACAGTTTTTGATAAATTAATGGTGGAACCGACGGTAAATAGTAAACCCATGCCTAAATAACCTTTAATCCACGGATCTACTGGCAGATAAACAACCCCTAAAGAAGTGGCAGAAATAGAGACAATAAAAGATAACCAAGTTTGAAAAATCCACGCTTGAGTATGACTGGGAGCAGTACCGTATTTTTTATCGTTCATAATTGCCTCCTAAACGTTTCTGCACCCATTCTGTCTGTTCTAAGGATGCAACAACAATGAGCGCTATCTAGTCGGGGGAGGGTTGAGAACTGGGGGGAATTAGGGTGAAGTGGGGTGAAGTATGAAGTATAATCGTTGTTACAATCTAGGACCAAAAAGATGGAGATTAAACATCTGAAAATTTGGTATTCTTGGGAAAAACAAGAACAGATGATCGATCGCTTGGTGGGGAAAGTAGGATTAACCCGGGTGCGTGCCACTTGTTTTCTGCGTCTCTGGATTTATGCGATCGCCAACGAGGGACAGGTAAAACCCCCTTTATCCCAGTTAATTTTTCCCACCACTGCCATTATCTGTACCCATCGACAAGCATCGGATTTATTTTATCAGGATCAGGACCAGGGCAGCGATCGCTCTGCTGGTATGATGTTAGATAAATTAGCAGCCCTTGGTTTAATTGAAAAATTTTTTGACGGCAACACAACCAGAGTTAAAATCAAACCAATTGCGGGGATTTTAGAGCCTGATAGCTCAGAATCATCTGTAGAATTGCAATTAGATCAATTTAATCCCCGTTGTGATGCGATTCCTGTGGCTAACTTGCTGACAGGCAATTATAACTGGATGAATCGCAATGCTGAAGCAATTCCCCATCGCATTTCTCGTCTGTTGCGGGGTTGGGCAAAAGATTACACTACAGGTATGCGAGTTTTGCGTCGGGTAGATAATCTTAATCCCGTCGGTTTTTATCTCCTCTATCCCACTGCAAACGAGTCGGAAGCGAATTTTTTTACCTCTCCTAACAAGAGTTTACATCTAAGTGCGATCAACGAACAGGATCCTTTTAAAATGGCATCCGTGGGAGATGAAAATTGTCTTTCGGTATTTATTCGCAGTTGGATGATTGATGCTAATTATTTAGAGAAATATCGTTTAATCTTCCTGCAAGATGCCCAAAAAACTCTCCAGAGAATGACCTTAGATTTTCCTAATCTCTGCGATTTACATACCTTGATTATCCATCCCGATTATGAGAAATTAGCCGCAGCCTTGGGATTTCAAAAAACTATTCAGGAATCCCCAAACTCTATTTATTGGATGTATTTAGGACTCGATCGCTTTTTATCCCTAGATATGAGTGAAATTCAATTTTAATCGGGAGTGGGAAGTGGGGGAAAAATCCCTAACTGGGTTTTTGAAGTTCGATCGGGAGTTCATCGTAATATTAAAAGCGGATTTGGTATAACATCTTGTAAATAAGTATTGTTATAATAATGACATCAATCAAGCTATCGTCGCCTATGTCTGAACAATTAATCGCTAATCTTGCTCATGCCTTTAAACCAGTTCCTTTACCTGCCGATAGTTCCTTTTATGTAGATCTAAAAGCAGTGAGAGCAGATGCCGATGTCCGTCTAGATTTAGGCAGAAAAATTATTCGTGCGCTGCCAACAGACTACACCCATCAACTCTACACAGGACATCGAGGAGGGGGGAAATCCACGGAATTATTGCGCCTGAAAAAATATCTAGAGCAAAAAAATTGTTTTGTTGTTTATTTTGCGGCAGATGAAGATGATATCGATCCAGAAGATGCTCAATATACAGATATTCTCATTGCCTGTACGCGCCATTTATTAGAACAACTAAAACAGGCTAATTCAACCCCCTTAAAAAACTGGATAAAATCCCGTTGGCAGGATTTAATTGATTTAGCTTTAACAGAGATTAAAGTTGAAGATGTTAAACTAGAAACAGGGGATTTAATTAAATATTTTGGTAAATTGTCTGCGGCGATTCGGGCAATTCCCAGTCAAAGACAAGAAATAAGAAATAAAATTAATCCTCATACTGTTACGCTGTTAACAGCACTAAATGAGTTTATTGATAATAGTAAAACTGTCTTAGATGATTCAAAAAAATTAGTGGTAATTGTTGATAACTTAGATCGCATTGTACCAATAAATCGGCGAGATCATAAAACTAATCATGATGAGATTTTTTTAGATCGAGCCGATCAATTAAAGGGGTTAAATTGTCATTTAATTTATACTATACCTATTTCAATGGCCTATTCTAATCGGGCCAATGATCTCCGCGATATTTATGATAATGACCCGATGGTTTTACCGATGATTATGCTCCGCAATCCTGATCGTACTATTAATCCTGATGGTATAGCAAAAATTAAGGCTATTATTGAGAAAAGAACCCAGAAATTTTTACCAACGAAAAAGCTAGAAACAGATATTTTTGAAAGTCAAGAAGTTCTGGAGCGATTATGTTTAATGACTGGAGGTCATGTACGAAACTTAATTTTATTAATGCAAACCGCTTTAGATCATGTGGATGCTTTACCCATTACCGCAAAAGCTGCTCAAAGAGCAATAACCCAAGCTAGAGATGTCTATCGGAGAACAGTAGAACACGAGCAGTGGAAAATTCTGGCTAAGGTACATCGTACCAACGAAATTCAAAATGATGAAGCTCATCGTAAATTATTATTCAATCGTTGTGTTTTACAATATGCTTATTTTGATGCAGATGCAGAGTTAAAAAGTTGGTATGATGTGCATCCTTTAATTACCGAAATTAAGGAGTTTAATGATGAATTATGAATGATGAATTATGAATGGGGAGCGGGAAACAGGGAACAGGTAAGAAAATCATTGTACCTCATAACTCTGAATACAGCTACATATAATAATGACAAACCAAAAAGTAAAACCCTTAACTAACTCTCAGGAATCGGATTTTGAAGGATTGCTAGAAGAGCAACCCCTAACAGCAGCAGAATCCTATCAAGCATTACTGCGATCGCTCAGACGAAAAAATGGCTTTAATTTACTCTTTGTTCGCTGTTCTCCCGTGCAAGCTGATGAGATTATTCGGGGAATCAGTCAAGATTTACCCAATAAAAATATTCAAGTCCTGCAACTTGATTCAGAAACCGATAATTTGTATGAGAAAATTGTCGATCTACCAAATTATACCAATCTAAACATTCTTTTTGTGCGAGGTTTAGAAAATGCACTACTGCGCTACGAAGAAGCGGAAAGTCAAGGCTATTTCTTGTCGAGTCAAAGTCCAGTTTATGGAGGAACCTGGGCCGGAGTTCCTAAGATTTTAGGCTATTTAAACCTATCCCGTGAGCGATTTGAGCGGCAATTTCCCTTTACTTTAGTATTCTTATTGCCGGAATTTGCCTTGCGGTATTTTATTCGTCGTGCGTCGGATTTTTTTGATTGGTATTCGGGAGTTTATGAATTTCCGACGGATAAGGACATATTGGAAAGAGAAATTAGAAGACTGGTTTATTTAGACGGCGATCTCGATACCTATCAGCAATTCACTCCCCAACAACGACAGGAAAAGTTAGCCGAAATTAAGGCCTATTTAAGCGATTCCCCATCTCTCGATCCTGTTCAAACATCTGAATTGTGGCATAAAAAAGGCCTAATTCATGCAATGGGAAAAGAATACGAACAAGCGATCGCATCTTACGATCAAGCTTTAGAATTTAAACCCGATAAGCATGAAGCTTGGACAAACCGAGGGTTTGCGTTAGGTAATTTAGGCAGATTTGAAGAAGCGATCGCATCTTACGATCAAGCTTTAGAAATTAAACCCGATTTTCATGAAGCTTGGTACAACCGAGGGAGTGCGTTAGATGACTTAGGAAGGTATGAAGAAGCGATCGCATCTTACGATCAAGCTTTAGAAATTAAACCCGATAAGCATGAAGCTTGGTACAACCGAGGGAATGCGTTAGATAACTTAGGAAGGTATGAAGAAGCGATCGCATCTTACGATCAAGCTTTAGAAATTAATTCAAATGATGCTAATACTTACTACAATAAAGCTTGCTGTTATGGCTTACAAAACAATGTAGAATTAGCTATCGAAAACTTACAACGCGCCATCAATCTTGATGTCGAATATCAGGATATGGCGAAAACGGATCAAGATTTTGAGCAGATTCGGGGAGATGAGCGGTTTCAATCATTGCTAAGTTAAGTAAATAAAAAAAGAGATAACTATCTAGTCGAAAGCAATCCTATCATCAGAATTAGGGTATAATAACTCTTAAGTCACAACTTTCTATCCTATCAGGAGAACAATTGCTATGACACTGGCAACCACCAACCAACAAACCATTTTAGAAAAACTGCAAACCCTCAACCCACAACAACAACAACAAGTAATAGAGTTTATTGAATTTTTGCAACTTAAAGCAGATAAGACAGCAATTCATGAGGAAGAAAGAGAAATTTCTGCTTTAGAATCAGCCGGAGACTTAGTGGGGTGTTTAGACAGTGGGAAAGGAGATTTATCCCTAAAAAAGAGGGAATTTAAAAAAAAGCATCTAGTCTAATATGCTTAAAAGAGTAATTCTAGATACGGGGGTCTTAGTCGCCGTTCTCGACCGGAGTGATAATTATCACAATTGGGCAATTCAGCAATGGGAAAAAGTTGCCAAACCTTTATTAACTTGTGAGGCAGTTATCACTGAATCCTGTTTTATTTTACAAGATGTTTATGGGAGTGAAGATGCAATAATGTCTTTAATTGAACGGGGAACAATTAAAATAGATTTTAGCCTAAATGATGAAGTCAAAGTCATCCGAGAGTTAAGACAGCGTTATCAATCCGTTCCCATGTCTTTTGCTGATGCTTGTTTGGTGAGGATGACTGAATTAATTGAAAGCAGTTCTGTGTTAACTTTAGATAGCGATTTCTATATTTATCGCTAGAATCGGAGAGAAATGATTGATGCAATAATTCCTGACTGACAACCTCCATACCGAATATCAAGATATGGCAAAAACAGATAAGGATTTTGAGCAGATTCGGGGAGATGAGCGGTTTCAATCATTGCTAAGTTAAGTAGATAAAAAAAGAGATAACTATGCTCAATCAATATACTGCTAAATATACAAAAATTCCCTCTGGTTACATGGGACAACTGATAGAATGGCCAGAAGTGATTACCGAAGGAGCAACCTTAGAAGAATGTCGAGAAATGCTCAAAGATGCTCTCTTTGAAATGATTTTAGCCTATCAACAACAAAACCAACCGATTCCTCTAGAAGAATGCTTGTTAGAATCAATTTATCTAAGTATTTAAGATGTCAGTAAAACGCAGAGATCTAATCAAATATTTTGAAGAAAATGGTTTTTATCTTCTGAGGGAAGGCGGGAATCACTCTATCTATACCAATGGAGAAAAAACTATTCCCATTAAAAGACACCGTACTATTGATAAAGTAACAGCCAATGTCATTTGCAAACAAGCTGGACTAGAAGCAAAGTTTTAAATCACCTCGATTAAAGCTTGTAATAAATATTTATTTTAGGTGCATTCCAATCATTTTCAAGGTGTTGGAGGTGATAATAAGATTCTTTGACCTCGGTTTCTGACCATTCCAATTCTTCAACTAGAAGTGGCTGTTCAGGGTTTTGAGGAAAATCAACAGATTGCTTCCTAGCATTCAGAGAAATAGATGCTGGTTTAGTTTCTTGATTTGACATATCAGAAATTATACTAAATCTGGTTATCAAAAACTGATTATTTATTCTCCCCTTTGCCTCTTGCATGAGTGCCTCTCTTGATATGTAGCCTATACTCAAGGGATTTAGTATAATTGACCGCCTAAAAATCGAAAATTTTGCTCATTATATCATAAAAATCACAAAAAATACTTAATTTAATAAGACAACTAAATAATTGTTTAATCGGTAATTCTTGAGGAAATCTAAAATCAGAACCCAAATGGTAAAAAGAGTGAGAGAATAAAAACATAGTTCAGAGAGGAGAGGCTGTCAAGACAAGCTTTCCAGTCGTAAAATCCATAATTCTTGCCGGGTGAAGGCTAATAAATAACTTTCAAAAAAGCGGGATTGAACTTAGTAGAACAAATCGCAACAATCTGTCAATCTACTGAAAAAAAGAGAGAAAACTTATGTTTTGTGAACAATGCGAACAAACCGCTAGTGGTAATGGTTGCCATCAGTGGGGAGCCTGTGGAAAAAGTCCCGAAGTCAACGCTGTTCAAGACTTATTAGTTTATTGTCTGCGGGGATTAGCATCGGTAGTTTTAAAAGCAAAAGAAGCGGCGATATCTACTCGCGAAGCCGATATTTTTACCTGTGAGTCGCTTTTCGCCACCATGACCAATGTGAACTTCGATCAACGACGTTTTACCGATTATATTCAGCGTTGTTTAGAGATTCGGGAAAATTTAAAAGCACAATTGGGATCGCTGGACTGGTCTGCACTTGCCAACTATCAGCCTAATTTTAATGAGAGCCTAGTTAGCCAAGGTCAAGAAGTATCCTTAGAACTAATTGAAAAAGTGCAGGACATCGATATTTTTTCCCTAAAGTTAACCGCTATCTACGGAGTTAAAGGTCTTGCTTCCTATACTTTCCACGCTCAGGAATTAGGTCAAGAGGATGACTCAGTTTATCAGGTTATCCAAGAGACTTTAGCGGCAATTGATCGGGGGGATTTAAACCTGAATGATTGGGTGGCAATCTGTCTAAAAGTCGGGGCAGCAAACCTGCGGGCCATGGAATTATTAGATCAAGGTCATACCGAAACCTACGGTCATCCGATACCGACAAATGTTCCCTTAAATCCGCGTTTAGGTAAAGCCATTTTAGTCTCCGGCCATGATATTAAACAATTGGCAGCTTTACTGGCACAAACTGCCAATACTGGCATAACAGTCTATACCCACGGAGAATTATTACCCGCTCACGGTTATCCAAAACTAAAAGAAAAATATCCCCATCTCTACGGTCATTATGGAACCGCTTGGCAAAATCAAACTAAAGAATTTGCTAAGTTTCCGGGGGCAATAGTTTTAACTACTAATTGTCTCATGCCCCCCCACGAAAACTATGAAAGTAAACTCTTTACCCTCGGACCTGTGGGTTATGCCCATATTAACCGCTTAGAAACAGTTGACGGTGCGATCGATTTTAGTCCCGTGATTGCTAAAGCACTGTCATTGCCCGGATTTACTGAAATAAGCGAACCTCGGCAGGTAATGGTAGGATTTGCCCACAATACCGTCCTCAGTGTCGCTGATACGGTGGTTGATGCCCTTAAACAGGGTAAAATCCGTCACTTCTTCCTAGTTGGTGGCTGCGATGGGGCAAAACCCGATCGCAATTACTACACCGAATTTGTGGAACAAGTCCCCGAAGATTGTATCGTTTTAACCCTTGCCTGCGGAAAATTCCGCTTTTTCGACAAACAATTAGGTAGCATCGAAGGATTACCCCGGCTAATGGACGTGGGACAATGTAACGATGCCTATAGTGCCATCAAAATCGCCCTAGGATTAGCCAACGCTTTTAACGTTAGCGTCAACGAGATACCCCTATCCCTAATTATCTCTTGGTACGAACAAAAAGCGATCGCTGTACTGCTCACCCTGCTGCATCTAGGTATGCAAAATATCCGTCTGGGACCAACTTTACCGGCATTTATCTCCCCTAACGTCCTGAAATTCCTCGCCGATACCTATCACCTGCAGCCGATTACCACCCCCGCAAAAGACTTAGCCGATTGTCTAGGTTAAAACTTTCTGTAAAAATCCCACCTTTGGTGGCAAACCGTGGCCTATGGAAGGAGAGGGATATTATCCTCAAGGAGAATAATTTTTATGTCCGTAATCACTTTAAGCATTGATGGCAAAGATGTAGCGATCGAAGCAGGTTCGCGAGTTCTCGCGGCAGCTAGTCAGGTAGGAATAAAAATTCCCGCCCTCTGTCATCTCGAGGGGGTTTCCGAAGTGGCTGCCTGTCGCTTATGTTTGGTAGAAATTGAAGGTATTAATAAATTATTACCCGCCTGTGTAACGGAAGTGGCGGAAGGAATGGTGGTTCATACCGATACCCCAAAACTCAAAGAATATCGCCGCATGACGGTGGAATTATTATTCGCTGAAGGCAATCACGTTTGTGCAGTTTGTGTGGCTAATGGTAACTGTGAATTACAAGATTTAGCCATCGAAGTGGGTATGGATCATAGTCGTTTTCCCTACCGTTTTCCCAAGCGAGAAGTGGATATTTCCCATCCTCTTTTCGGTATCGATCATAATCGTTGTGTTCTCTGTACCCGTTGTGTGCGAGTCTGCGATGAAATTGAAGGGGCGCACGTTTGGGATCTGGCTTATCGCGGCGAAAAAGATAAAATTATTGCGGGAATGGATCAGCCTTGGGGCAGTGTTTCTGCCTGTACTTCCTGCGGCAAATGTGTTGCCGCTTGTCCAACCGGGGCGATATTCCGTAAGGGTTCCGCCGTTTCTGAAAAAGAGGAAGATCGCTCGAAGTTGGAATTTTTAGTTAACGCTAGGACTCAACACCAATGGACGCGTTAAAGTAATCGATGGAGGGTGATAGTGATCGATGGGCGCATTTAGATATCTACGAGAAGAAACTAACGGCCAAGGTAAGGGAGGACTATGATCAGATTATGGGTAATAATCAAGATATCCTAGCGATTGCCACCCAATACGAAATATCGTATCTCGATATTCAACGCGCCAAGGATTATGCTTTTGGATCGGGAGTGTCTCGATATCAATTTTTTCCCGAAGGTTTAATGGTAGCAGCTTGGCGAAGACTCGCTGGCGCTCAAGGGAATAATCTTGATCGGATGTTTCTCAATCATGAAATCTACGAATCTGACTTAGTGATTAATCGAGGCTTTTCGCAGCAACAAGCGCATTTACTGGCACAAAAACAATATCCTTGGTCCGATTCAATTCAGCAAACAAGATAATTATGACCACATCACCCGAATCGCAATTTCTGCAAGCCCTAGAAATGTGTCAGTCTCTCTCCAATTTGACGGCGCAATTTTCTAGTATTCCTTGTCGGATAATTGAAATTTTGTCTGATGTCAGTCAAGAGCCTAGGGTTTTGTATTCGCTCTTAATTAAATATTCTAGAGAGGTGGATTCCGCTTTAGTTGCCCTAGATATTTATGCCAAAAATGCTGATAATTGGCGAGTAAAAGATCGAGATAAAACCTGTTCTCTTGGTTTTGGAGTGAAAGACCATTGCACGATTTTAAGCTGTTTGCTCAATTTCAGCAAACGTCCTTTTTCTTTTATTTCTTATACCGGAAATTTTGCATCAGAGGCGATTATTTTTGAGCTACTTAAAGACTGGAAAAATCTAGATTTAGCCCCTTTCTTTGAGGAAAAAATGCAAGAGTTTATCCTGGAGGCAAAAATAGCTTAAAAGAGAATTTCTTTTCGTTTGATCCTTTTGACCAAATTGCAACTCAGCCAACAATACCAACCAAGGAATTAAAATTATGAGTAAAATTCGCTTCGCTACTGTCTGGTTAGCCGGTTGTTCGGGATGCCATATGTCCTTCCTCGATTTGGATGAATGGCTGTTAGAATTAGCCGAAAAAGTTGACGTGGTATATAGTCCCGTCGGCTGCGATCTGAAAACCTATCCCGAAAATGTCGATGTCTGTTTAGTGGAAGGAGCGATCGCTAATCAGGACAATTTAGAACTAATTCATCTAGTCCGCCAAAATACCAAAACCGTCGTTTCTTTTGGTGATTGCGCCGTGACTGCTAACGTTCCCGCTATGCGGAATATGTTAGGAACTGCCGATCCCGTGCTAAAAAGAGCTTATTTAGAGTTAGGAGATAACACCCCTCAACTACCAGAAGAACCCGGTATCGTTCCCGAATTATTAGATCAAGTGCTGCCCGTCCATCAAGTCATTCCCATCGATATTTTTATGCCGGGTTGTCCCCCCGATGCGGACAGAATTCGCGAGACATTGATTCCGATTTTAAAAGGGGAATTACCCGTGATGGCAGGACGAGAAATGATTAAATTTGGTTAATTGAATCAGTTATCAGTTATCAGTTATCAGTTATCAGATTTAAGTTTTGAGTTTTGAGTTTTGAGTTTTGAGTTTTGAGTGAGCAGTATGTATTAAGTGAGCCTCATCAAATGGCAGTTTGCTCCTGTCTTTTCGCTGTTTACTGTTTACTGTTTACTGATTATACTAAATCCACTGAGTATAGGCTACATATCAGAAGAGGCACTCATGCAAGTGGAGTGACTCTTAAATTATTACAGATGTGTCAGCAGCCGTCTGTAAGCATCCCACCGAAAAACTAATGCGCGGGGGGTTTGGGGGCGGCGCCACGCCCCCAACGGGGGGTTTGGGGGGTAGAACCCCCCAAAGGCTTGGATTGAGTGATAAAATCGGAAGTAATACTAAATCCGTTGAGTATGGGCTACATATCAAGAGAGGCACTCATGCAAAACGGAGAATAAATAATCAGTTTTTAATAACTGGATTTAGTATTACTGATCACTGTTTACTGATCACTGTTTACTGATTACTGTTTACTGAACATCTCCCCTAAATCAAGTTAAAATATCCGCTCCCAACATCCGTTGATATTTAGCTTCTAAGGCTTGTTTCAAATTGGGCAAAGTGATTAAATGGGGATCATCTAACATAATTTTTTCGGCGGCATCTCTTGCCAAAACTAACACCTCTTGATCCTCGACTAAACTAGCGAGGGCAAAATCTGGTAAACCCGATTGTCGTTGTCCTAAAACTTCCCCCGGACCGCGAAATCGCATATCCATTTCCGAGATAAAAAAGCCGTCTTGGGATTGTTCCAAAACCGTTAATCTTTGACGGGAATTAGCACTATTACTGCCACTTAAAAGTAAACAGTAGGATTGATGGGAGCCTCTGCCCACGCGCCCCCGTAATTGATGCAATTGTGACAGGCCAAAACGTTCGGCATTTTCAATTAACATCACCGTGGCATTGGGAACATCAACCCCCACTTCGATAACTGTAGTTGAGACAATAATTTGCAGAATATTATCGCGAAAAGCTGTTAAGATTTCCTCTTTTTCGGCGGAACTCATGCGACCATGGAGTAACCCGATATTAAAATTAGGAAAAATCTTTTCTGATAAATTTTGATATTCTTCCACCGCAGCTCTAACATCTAATTTTTCCGATTCTTCAATCAAGGGAAAAATCACATAAGCTTGTCTGCCTTGGGCAATTTCACGGCGAATTAAATCATAGGCAGCCCTTCTTTGATTCCCATTTAAAGCGGTGGTTTGAATCGGTTGTCTGCCGGGGGGTAATTCGTCAATTTGACTCACATCCAAATCCCCATGCAGGGTTAAAGCTAAAGTACGGGGAATCGGTGTTGCTGTCATGGTTAAAACGTGGGCAGACTCTCCTTTGCTTAATAATCTTGCCCTTTGTTGTACCCCAAAGCGATGCTGTTCATCAATAACAACTAACCCCAACTTGCGGAAATTAACTGCATCTTGAATTAGGGCATGAGTTCCCACTAAAAGTGGTAATTCTCCTGTCTCTAATTGGGCGTGAATTTCTCGCCGTTTAGCGGTTTTTGTGGAACCAGTTAATAATTCTACGGGTAAATGTAAGAGATTAAACCAGCTAACTAACTTACGATAATGTTGTTCCGCTAAAACTTCCGTGGGAGCCATTAATGCCGCTTGATAACCGGATTGTAGGGCTGCTAAAATAGCATAAACTCCGACAATTGTTTTGCCAGAACCCACATCCCCCTGCACAAGACGATTCATCGGGGTGCTAGAATCTAAATCCTCTAAAATTTCCTCAATAACTCGTTTTTGAGCATTAGTCAATTGAAAGGGAATTATCTGATTAAATCGATCAATTAGTTGACCCTTAGCACTAAAAACAGCACTTTTCTGTGTCTGACGATACTGTTGCCGCCGCCGCAGAAAACCCAATTGTAAAAAGAAGAATTCATCAAAGACTAATCGCCGTCGCGCTTGACTGAGAATCTCGGCATTATTGGGGAAATGAATGTTAGTAATTGCTGTTTTTAAATCGATTAATCCGTATTGTTTTCTGAGACCAAAAGGTAGGGGGTCTTTTATCGCCTCTACTGCCCCAAAAGCGGCGACTACAGCCTTTCTAATTAGGTCGGCGGGTACTCCATCGGTGAGGGGATAAACCGGCAGGATACGCCCGATTTTTAAGGACTCAATACTTGCCCCAGAACTGTCTAATAATTCAAATTCAGGATTTTCTAAAGTTAACCCATATTTTCCCGCTTTAACTAAACCACTAACTGCCACCACCGAACCGACGGGATAGAGTTTTTTTTGTCCTTCTTGCCAAGCACGATTAGTATAGCGAGTTCCCGCATAAAAACGGTTTAATTTTATCTGTCCAGTGCGATCCTGTAAGAGCAATTCAAAGATAGCTAACTTGGTATTTTTGGGGCTATTAAAACAATTACAGCGCTTGACATTCCCCACTAAAGTTACCGTTTCCCCCTCGGTTAAATTAGCGATATTGACTTGACGACTGTAATCAATATGATCCCGGGGATAATAATATAATAAATCTTCAACTTTGTGGAGGTTTAATTTTTCTAAAAGACCAGCTTTTCTCTCTCCCACTTCCGCTAGATATTTCAAGGGTTGTTCGAGGGTAACTTGCCGTGGAGAAATAGCCTTTGCCGTGATGGGAGTGGTATTAATAATTTTCGCCGCAGCTGGTTCTTTTGGGGTGGGGGTTGCTTCTAAAGTTTGCCGTAATTGTTGCAAAAAATTGCGAGTTTCGGTGACTAATTGTTGTCTTTGTCTGGGATTAAACTGGGAATATTGGGCAAATTTTTGGGCTAATTCTCGCCAGCGATTTCTCTCACTGGTGGAAATTCCCACGGGAGGATTATCCCCGAAACTAAGACACAAAAACTCGCTAAAACGGTACTGATTTCCCTGAAGATCTGGATAACCTTTTTCCGCTTCCACAGATAAGGCTTTTTGTAATCTCACCCAGTCGGGTATTTCCCCTTTCATAATTGCCTCTTGACTCCAAATTTCCCGGTATTATGTTTCCCTAATACCTCTGTTTGATCATAACTGATTAATCATACCAACTACTGCGCCACGCCGCTTCCGCTTGAGCGATAGTATATTCTTTGCGAATACGATGATATTGTTCCCCTAGACGATTTAATTGTTCCCAAAGGGAGCGAATTTGATTTCTTTCGACACTTAAGCGCGTATCAGCAAATTCAAGTTCAGCCATTCGTAGATGAATCGCCGTTACTTTAGTGACTTTGCTACTTGAAAAATCATGATCATCCCCATCATCTTCATCTTCATCTTTTTCTTCCTCTGGTTCAGGGTTTTTAGCTTCCACTAGAATGTTTAACATATTATTTCCTCCACCTAGGGATTGTCCTTCTTCTCCCGCTTGAATTGCCATATCGATAATTTGACTGGGTAGATAAGGGGGAAGAATATAAGCTTTTTGTAGTTGCTGATTAATTTGTTTAGAGAGATGATTGAGAATCTCGATACAGTTTTTTTCCAGCACTCGACAACAATAAAGTAAAGTATCGGGGTTATTAATCTCTCCAGTTGCGGCTAGATTTTCCCGTTTGTCTAGAAAAAGTTTCAAGAAATCTGGGGTGTTAACTGTCTCTGCTGGACTTTTAGAGAATCCTACCCCTGAAAATGCCCCTCGCTCGAAGCTCTGCTCGCCCAATTGCTGTAAACTGGCTTTAGCCTCTTGTCCTAGAGCTTTGATCTCCTCTTGTAGTTTCTGACGATTGCTGTGGGAGAGGGCCAGAAATTCCCCCCCATAGTAACGGGTACATATATAATACACTGCCCCGATCGCCTGTTTATAGAGAGATTCACCGAGTAAATCAAGATAAATTCGGTATTTTTCTCGCATTCTTTCGGCTAAATTTGCCACTTCCGTTTCTATGTTCTTTAAATCTTGTTGTAGCTTGTTCAGTCTTCCAGTCATAGAAATTTTACCGAGGGAGAAGTTAGCGATCGGCGAATTCTATTATAGCGACTCATTGTCAGCTATAGCGCCCTGACCAGGGGGCGATGTTCAGACTCGATCATTTATCGGTTATTTTAGGTATTAGCTTTTAGCATTGGTTTGGCAAAGATAACTGCTATAATGAAAATGATTAGCAGGAAAACTCTCTATCTACATGGTAAGATAAAGTTAGTGGAATTGGGATAAAACAGCGAAAATTTTTTGCAGAGCTTACCACCACAAGTTCCCCATGAAAACCGACAGTATTTTTTATGATCTTTTTCAATCTTATCCGTCAATTTTCTTTGAATTAATCAACCTTGCCCCCAGAGAAGCAGAGAATTACCGCTTTGATTCCGTCGAAATTAAGCAACTAGCTTTTCGTATTGATGGCGTATTTTTGCCCAATATTACCGATCCTAGCATTCCTATTTATTTCTGCGAGGTGCAATTTCAAGATGATCAGAATTTTTATGGCCGTTTCTTTGCTGAAATCTTCTTATATCTCAGTAAAACTACTTTTAACAATGATTGGCACGGGGTGGTCATTTATCCCCATCGTCGGGTAGAATCAGATCAGGTTGTACGTTACCAAGACTTATTGACATCTGGGAGAGTGACGCGAATATATTTAGATGAACTAGATGATATTAATCAAGATTCCCTCGGTATTGCCACTATAAAATTAATTATTGCTAAAGAAAATCAAGCAGTGGCAACAGCCAAACAACTTATTGAACGAGTGCGAACTGAATTTACCCAACCGCAAAACCTCCTACAATTAATAGAAACGATCCTTATCTATAAATTACCACGTCTAAGTCGCCGGGAGATAGAAGCCATGTTTAGTTTAGATGAACTGAAACAAACCCGTTATTTTCAAGACGTTCGAGAAGAAGGTAAACTGGAGGGTAAACTGGAAGGTAAACTGGAAGGTAAACTGGAAGGTAAACTGGAAGGTAAACTGGAAGGTAAACTGGAAGGTAAACTGGAAGGTAAACTGGAAGGTAAACTGGAATCTGTGCCGCGTTTATTGGCTTTAGGTTTAACTGTAGAACAAATTGCTCAAGCTTTGGACTTAACTGTAGAAAAAGTGCGAGAAATACCAGAAACCCATTAAGATAATCTAGCAGTAGGCTATGACAGCATTTCTCCTCAGGATAAAGTGTAACCTAATTTGGTATCGACCACCGACTACCCAAAACGAAAACTTCCTACCTCACCTATGACTAGCACTCCTTCAGCTTCTTTAAAATTTAAAAAAAACAAAATTACCGACACAAATATCACTCTCTCCCATGGCAGTGGTGGCAAAGCAATGCGGGATTTAATTAATGAGATATTCGTTAATAACTTTGATAATAACTTACTGGCAACCCTTGAAGATCAAGCCCGATTTGAGATTAAAGATTTGGCTAAAATAGGCGATCGCTTGGCATTTACCACCGATTCCTATGTGGTTTCTCCCCTATTCTTTCCGGGGGGTGATATTGGCAGTTTAGCAGTCAATGGAACCGTTAATGATTTGGCTGTCGGTGGGGCAATTCCTCTCTATCTCAGTTGTAGTTTTATCCTCGAAGAAGGTTTATCTATCGACACCCTAAAAACCATCGTTACCAGCATGAAAATAGCCGCCGACAAAGCAGCGGTAAAAATCGTCACCGGGGATACAAAAGTCGTTCCCAGGGGACAAGGGGATCAAATATTTATTAATACCTCTGGAGTCGGAGTAATTCCGGCCCGAATCAATTCCAGTGCCAATAATTTACAAATTGGCGATCGCATTTTGATTAACGGTTTTCTGGGGGATCACGGCACCGCCATTCTGATGGCCCGGGACGAATTAGACCTGCAATGCACAATCGAAAGCGATTGTCAAGCTCTGAATTCTTTAATTTCTGCAATTCTGGCAGTTTGCCCGGAAGTTAAAGCGATGCGGGATGCCACTAGAGGCGGATTAGCCACAGTTTTAAACGAATTCGCCCAAAGTTCAGGGGTGGGAATACAAGTACAGGAAACGGCGATCCCCATCCGGGAAGAAGTGCGAGGAATGTGCGAATTATTGGGCTTAGAACCGCTTTATCTGGCAAATGAGGGCAAATTAGTCCTTGTCGTGCCTCCGGAGGCGGAAAATCGCGTTTTAGCAGTGATGCGTTCCCATCCTGACGGTAAAAATGCCGCTTGTATCGGGGAAGTCGTCGCTTCTCCCCCCAATTTAGTTTACTTAAAAACCGCTTTCGGCACTAAAAGGATTCTCGATATGTTAGTCGGTGAACAATTACCGAGAATATGTTAATTAGACAGGAGACAGTTTTAAAGGAAAAAGTGAAAACTAAAAAAACAGATAGTTGGGGTTTTGGGGTTTTAGTTGAAATTTCCCTGCTCCCTTCTCCCTGTTTCCTGTTCCCTGTTCCCTGTTCCCTGATAACTGATAACTGAAAATGCACGAACTAGGAATTACCCAAAATATTATTGAACTTGCTTTAGAACACTCGCGAGGAATGAAAGTTAAGCGCGTGGTGTTAGAGATTGGTAAACTAACGGCAATTATGCCAGAATCGATCGCTTTTTGTTTTGATACCTGTTGTCAAGGTACTAATATAGAGGGGGCAATGTTAGAGATTCTGGAAATTTCTGGTTTAGGACAGTGCCAAGATTGCGGAAATGAGCTAGAACTAGAATATCCCTACGGAATCTGCGATCGATGTGGTAGTCGCAATATAGTCATTTTACAGGGTCAAGAATTAAATCTCAAATCGTTGGAGACAGAATCCTTATGTGTGTAACCTGTGGTTGTTCTGATAACTCGGAAGTGATGGTAACTAATCCGCAAACGGGGACCCATGAACATATTTTAGCCGATGGTACTGTTATTAGCCATAGCCATCACGATCACGAGCATGAGCATCCCCATCATCCTGCGGAAATTCACGCTCAAATTCATGGTAGCATTCTCCAAGTTGAGCAAAATCTGCTGGCAAAAAATAATCTGTTAGCGGCACAAAATCGCGGTTGGTTGAAGGGGAGAAAAACTGTTGCCCTTAATCTAGTTTCTTCCCCCGGTTCGGGAAAAACTACCCTTTTAACTCGCACAATTGCCGATTTAAAAACCGCTATTCCTATCAGTGTCATTGAGGGAGATCAAGCAACAGCTAACGATGCCCAAAAAATTAGTGAAACCGGTTGTCAGGTTATCCAAATTAATACCGGAACAGGTTGTCATTTAGAAGCATCAATGGTAGAGAGAGGATTAATCGAACTCGATCCACCGATGAATTCTTTAGTCATGATCGAAAATGTAGGTAATCTAGTTTGTCCTGCTTTATTTGATTTGGGAGAAAATGCCAAAGTCGTCATTCTTTCCGTCACCGAAGGAGAAGATAAACCGATTAAATATCCCTATATGTTCCACGCTTCTCAAGTCATGATCTTGACAAAAATAGACCTACTGCCCTACGTTAATTTTAACCTCGATCGCTGTTTAGATTACGCCTATCAAGTTAATCCCAATCTGAAAGTTTTTCAAGTTTCCGCTACCACTGGAGAAGGTTTAGATGCTTGGTACGGTTGGTTAAAATCGCTGGTTTAAGTTAGCTTAACAAAATTAGAGATTCGTTCAAAATCTATCCTACAGAATCAATAAAGTGGAATACTTCTACTCACTTGTCTACAGGCGATTTTGTCAAAAAAAGTAAAGAAATGTGTGCATGACTCCTTATGGATCGGCACTAGATACTTGCTAAAGTTTCAATCCCGATAATTCAAGTAATACTATAATCATATTCTTTTGCCGCTTGTACTAAGGATAAAAGTTGTCCGGTTTGATCGGTTCCCGATACTCCTAAATCACTGTGACAGAGGATAACTTTTTCGCTTACCCTTGCCAATAAATCCCTTAAAACTCTCTGTAAACGTGCCTGATTTTCCTCTAATTCTGCTTCTGTTGTCCAGCGTTGATATGGACTTTCTCGCCAAAAAATCGGCGCAGCAAAAAGAGTAGCAGCACCTCCTTGTTCCCAGAGTGGAGAGGAACAATCTAGCCAAAAATGCCAACGATGACTAGAACGAAAAGAACGATATTGAAAGATATTGCCTAGGGTGACTGCTGAGGAAGATTTAATAAATTGTCGCACGGGATAGGGATTAGCAGTAATTGTGCCACGGCGCAAAAGTTGGATAAACTGACTAATAGTTTCGCTGGGACTTTGAAAACAGGGTTCACTCTCACGCAAACGGCGATCGATCTCCCAAAAATGTTGGGCAGTTTCCATTAATTCTCGTAAAGCTGCCAAGTGATCGAAGGGCAAATTTTCCCCATCGTTTAATAATTGTTCGATCGCTTGATTTAAGACAAAAATCGGGAAAAGTTTCGCTTCCTGCTGCCGTTTTTTCATCCCTTCGATCCAGTGACAAATTCTTTCGTAGGCAGTACAAGCTTTTTGTCCTAAGCGATCCCAACGGGGAAAAGTTTCGATCGCTAATAAACGAGGATTTTCCGGATGCACTTGATAACAATGATCGGCAATTAATCCGGCGCGGATTGGATCGATATCGGGAATTAAATTCTCTTCTTCATCCCAGCAATAACGGCTAAAAATCACCAGCATTTCCGCTATGGCCTCTTGGGGGGCTAAACGCCCCAAATTTGCGTAAACAAGGGCGAGAAGGGTCAATAAGGCCCGAATCAGAGGACAACTGATCAGGGGTCGTTGTTCGTTGAGGGGTTGAACGGGTATCCCAGCACCGGTTAAAATTTCCATCAGGCTATAACGGGCGATTTCGTCTAAACCGGGGGCAATAACGGCGATTTCTTCGGATTTTACCTCTCCTTGCTTGACTGCTTGAATAATAGCTGTGGCTGTCTTCCGTAACAATTCGGCGCGAGAGGTGGTTTGCAGGGAGATGAATTGATCGGGAAGATTGCCAAGATAGTTACCGTCGCTGATTAAGGAGAGAACCGTCTCGCTAAACTGAGCAGCTAACCCGTCGGTGGTAGATAATGGCATAATTTGACAGCGTGCCGCTAATTTTTGTAGATAATCGGGATCGGCAGTTAATCCTAAGCGAATTTTTCCCTGGGGATTGTAGGTAAAAACGCTAAAACAATCATGATCGAGGAAAAAACTGAGTAAATCCTTGGCAATAGCCGGATAATCGTCCACATCGTCCGCAAAAACTCCCCGGAAGCGTTTTAATAGTTGCTGCTGATAACGACTATCAGGAAATAAATAGCGCCAATAGAGTTCGTAGATGATACCATAACTTAATAAACCACGTTCTAGAGACCAATCACGCCATTGAATGATTAATTCTCCCACTTTTTCTGGTGTTTCCTGCTCATTAATCGCTAAAACTCGTTTTAAATCTGTTTCTGATAATCCGTCGGCTAATCTTTCGGGTATCTTTTCTGCGGGAACACCACTAGCGCCGGCTAATTGTAACAAATCGAGAACTTGACGGACAAAACGATATTCATTTATGCTAGTAAGCTGGAAGAATTCAGCGATCGCTGGTTGCCAGAGACGGGTGGCGAGTTCCTGTTCCGTTTCTGGGCGTAATCGGCGGGGAAATTGCGCTTTTAGCCCTAAAGACTCGAAAATTAACGGCCAAAACAGGATGACTTCATCGGTGAGAAAACCTAAAGGGGTTTTGCAGAGAATCGGATAGCTACCCCTAACAGCAAGGGCTAATTGATCGGCTAATTCCCGTTTGTTATCATCGTTGGCAGCGAAAACTAAGACCGTTTGGGAAAGGGGCGATGATTTCGATCGATCGAGATACAATGAATCCTGGGACTGACGTTGAGAAACAACCCAGCGCCGAAATTCCCCGACTAAAGCGGTGGTTTTTCCCGATCGAGTCCCACCTTCGATCCAAATTGGTATGATTGACATCGTTTTTTCTCGATTGTATTTGTTAAGATGACTGATTGGTACTCTAGCTTTTTTCCTTGTGGAAGTAATTGTTTCCTATGAATCTTAATCGGATTTTGCAAGGTGTTAATCAATGGTTATTACAAACTCCTGAACGTTCTTTAGATGAGGCTTATCATGCAGCTTTGAAGATTAAGGAGATAGAAGACAAGCATTTTCAAGGGCGAAAAGTGGCAGCGGAGTTCTCGAATTATGGCAGTACCACTAATTCCTATTTTATCGCAGAAGTTAAAGGTTATCTGCAAAAAATTAAAGTCAGATTGACGGAGTTTAAAGCCAGTCGCTCGATCGTTAATACCTTCGGACCAAATCAACCGACAATTAATAATGGGGTGATTACTGTCACCACAGATGTTTGTCTGAAAAAACTTCAGTTTATCGATAGTGTTATCGGAAAATATCAAGGTAATTATTGGCAAGAATATCTTGAAGATGGTCCCAAAAGTCTCCAGAACAGAAATTTTGAGCAGGAAACAGCCAAAAATAAGACTTCCAGAAATCGCTCTTTTTTAGCGGCGGGTAGTATTGAAGATGAGGAAATGATCAAAAGCAATAAATCCCAAAAAGCTACGGAAAAACCGGGAGTTTTACCCCGTTCTTTTGTCAATACTTTTAATCGCATTAAGCAGGAAATCGATCCCCAAGCGGAGGAATCGGAGGAGGCAGTTTTAAAAAGATTTCGCAATTCTCGTTATAAAACAGCCATTTCTCTCAAGTTTATTTTACTGTTAATTATTGTTCCTTTATTAACCCAGCAATTAACCAAAACTTTCCTGATCACCCCCTTGGTTAATAAATATTTCCAACAACAGGAACAGTTTATTTTTATCAATCAGGATTTAGAAGAAGAAGCTTTTTCGGAATTGAGAAGATTTGAGGAAGCTTTACATTTTCGAGGTATGATTGGTTTAGCACCCAAATTATCTAACGAAGAAATCGAGGGAGAAATTACTAAAAAAGCAGCGGTACTAAGTGAAGAATTTCGCCAACGAGGTTTAAACGCAATCGCTAATATTTTCGCCGATATTTGTTCCCTGATTGCCTTTGGTTTTGTTATCGCTTTTAGTCGTCGGGAAATCGAGATTGTCAAGTCTTTTCTTGATGGCATTCTCTATAATCTTAGCGATTCAGCTAAAGCTTTTTTAATTATTCTCTTTACCGATATATTTGTCGGTTTCCACTCTCCCCACGGTTGGGAAGTCATCCTAGAAGGGTTAAGTCGTCATTTCGGTTTACCGGAAAATCGCGAGTTTAATTTTCTCTTTATCGCCACTTTTCCCGTTATCTTGGATACAGTCTTAAAATATTGGATTTTCCGTTATCTCAATCGCATTTCTCCCTCGGCAGTGGCTACCTATCGTAATATGAATGAATAGGGTAAAATCAGGGAGAAACTTGATAATTTACCCTGCTAATTTGGGGGGGATAATTTGGCCGCTGTCTCTTGTACTTTGGTAAGTTCTAACTGCAAAGCAGTGGCAATCTGTTCTATACTTAAACCTAAAGCTAGTAAACTGGCGATCGCTTCAGTTTTAGCTTCTTCACGACCTTCTTCACGACCTTCTTCTCTAGCTTCTTGATAAAGTCGAGTCTGTCTGAGATCATCTAATCCGAACATAGCTTCTAACTCCGTGCGACTAAGATTAGTAAATTTATAGGCTAAGGTTCTTTCAATTAATTCTACAACTTTTTGCTGGAAAACTAGATCATCAATTTCAGCGATCGCTTTTTCTAAAAGTGGTTTTCCTCGTTGCTGTGCTAATTGGGGTGTAGCGACAATTAACTGAATAATTCCTAAACCCAGAGACGGAGCCAGATTATCGATTAATTCATCTAAATAAATACGTCTGATCTGTCCCGTTATCTCAAATCCCCGCAGTTGATAGGGAAAGTTATTATCCAGATCCCTGGAGGCAAATAAAGCTACAGCTATCCAATCCTGAACGGGTTTATACTGATTGAGATAGATGACAATTTCTGTTAAAAATCGCCAATAAAAATCACTTTTATCCTGAAATTGCACTTCAACAAAGTAAATAATTAGTTCCGGTGCTGCTGTGGTTGGTAAAAAAATACCGTCAAAACGACGCGCTAATTCTTTGATTTCTCGCGAGGAAAATTGATAATTTTCAGCTTTCTGGGTTGATTCTCCCAGTAATTCAAAAATTAACCCTGGAAAAGTTTGCAAGAGTTGATAAAAAATTGTATCGGTCTTCACAAGCTTGAAAAAATCTAGATGTTTACTAACAATTACTTACAAATCATCCAACAATAGCGTGACTAACACCTTATCGACACGATTACCGTCCATATCCACCACTTCCAAGCGCAACCTTTGCCATTCAAAATGAGCGGCAGCCCCCGGAATCCTACCAAGATAGGTAATAATAAAACCACCTAAAGTGTGATAATTGCCCTGTTTTTCCCCCGGTAATTCACTGATTTCAAATAATTCTTTAAAATCTTCGATCGCCACTGTACCATCGATCAACCAAGAACCATCTTCCCGCTGCACGATCTGAGCATCTTCAATATTATCTAATTGGGGTAAATCGCCGACAATTGCCTCTAAAATATCCTTGCGCGTCACCAATCCTTGAATTACCCCGTACTCATCCACTACCAAGGCAATATGATGACCACTTTGCTGCACCAATTCTAACACCTTTAAACCCCTAGTGCTTTCCGGCACAAAAAGCGGCTGTTGTAAATCCTTCGTCAGGTCGAAACTTTCACCGGTTAAACAATCTGCCAATAAGTCTGTGACTTCGATTACCCCCAAAACCTCATCTAAACTGCCCTGACACACAGGAAAACGGTTATGATTGCTCTCAATTAGCTTCTGGCGGTTAATTTCGGCACTATCTTCCAAATCTAGCCAAATAATATCTGGGCGCGTGGTCATAATCTGACTTACTCGGCGATCGCCCAATCCTAACACCCTTTCCACCATATCCTGTTCTGCTTCCTCAAAGGTTCCCGCTTCGGTTCCCTGTTTAAGCATAATTTTCAATTCTTCTTCCGTAATGGGGGAATCATTATTATTAGCGCTAATCCCCAACAAACTGAGAATCAGATTAGTCGATTGACTCAAAAGATGGACAACGGGCGAAACAATTTTCGATAGCTTATCGAGAGGATCAGCAACGAGGATAGCGATTTTTTCGGGATTACTTAAACCTAACCGTTTCGGCACTAATTCCCCCACCACTAGGGATAGATAGGTAATAATTAACACCACTAATCCTAATCCCAAAGCTTGACTGTAGGGGGCTAAAACGGGAACTTGCGCCAATAATTGCGCCACACTGACCGATAAATTGGCTCCTCCGTAGGCCCCGGCAAAGATTCCCACTAGGGTAATGCCAATCTGCACCGTCGATAAAATTTGATTGGGATCATTGGCCAATTTTAAGGCCATCGCCGCCCTTCGATCATCTCTGGCTAATTGTTCTAAACGGACTTTGCGCGCCGAGACAATGGCAATTTCCGAGAGGGCAAAGACTCCATTGAGGAGGATGAGGAAGAGTATAACAAGAATTTCGGTAGTCGCCGAGAACATGGTTAAAAGTTACAGGTAAAAGGGCGGATAGTTGTTTGGATCATAGTGCGAGGATCGGTTAAGTTCAGTAAAGAATCATCTTGATTTTTAACGAGTTACGAAGGCTTGTGTCTGGAGAGGGGGTACTCTCAGTATAAATGGGATAGGATAAAGTTCGCGCTCTTAGCTCAGTTAGCAGTGAACAGTCAAGAGTGACCTGTTGCCAGTAAAAAAAGTTGTCCCTGGGAGAGTGGGGACAAACTATCTCAATCTATTCGCCTGAAAAATTATGATCGCTACACCCGTATCATCGAAATCGAACGCTATCACGGAAATCCGCCCCGGACTACCGACTATTTGCGGTTGGGAACAGGAAATCGCGGCGATTGTTAATCACGATGATCCGATCTTTTTACCGACAACAAATCTCAACTTAGACAATATTCAGGCTGGTTTTGCCTGTGCCTTGCATATGCACCAACCCACCATCCCCGCGGGTGTTAACGGTGAATTAATCTGCAATCTCCAGCATATGTTCGAAAATCAGGGGGATGGTGATAACCATAATGCCAGTGTTTTTGCCTGGTGTTACAGTCGCATGGGCGATTTTGTCCCAGAATTGGTGGCGGAAGGCTGTAATCCCCGGATTATGCTCGATTATTCCGGCAATCTCCTCTGGGGTTTGGTACAGATGGGACGGCAGGATATCCTCGATAAACTCAAATTAATCACCTGTAACAGTCAATATCAACCCTATGTGGAATGGTTGGGGACGATGTGGAGTCATGCGGTGGCTCCTTCCACACCGATTCCCGATCTAAAATTGCAGATGCAAGCATGGCAAACCTATTTTGCCTCGATTTTTGGCCCAGATGCCCTGAAACGAGTCAAAGGGTTCTCTCCCCCGGAAATGCACCTTCCTAACCATCCCGATACCCTCTACGAGTATATTAAAGCCCTGAAAGAATGCGGCTATCGTTGGTTATTGGTACAGGAACACTCGGTGGAAAATCTCGACGGTTCGGGATTGAGTCAGGAACAAAAATATATTCCTAATCGCTTGCTGGCGCGCAATTCTCGGGGTGAAGTGATTGCGATTACTGCTTTGATTAAAACCCAGGGTTCCGACACCAAATTAGTCGCCCAAATGCAACCCTACCACGAGGCCAAATGCCGCAGTAAACAGCAAATCGGCGGCGTTTGGGTTCCTTCCCTAGGTTCCCAGATTGCCGACGGTGAAAATGGTGGCGTGATGATGAATGAATTTCCTCGCGATTTTCCCAATCCTTGGCGGGAAATGCAGGGGAGTTCCACTGTGGCAGGATTTAACGGCACGGAATATCTGGAGTTAATCGAGGCCGCTGGCGTTAATCCCCAAGATTATCCCCCAATTCAAGCCGTACACCAGCATAAAATCTGGCAGGGAGTTAATTCGGATGCCGCTACCCCTGAAGCAGTGGAACAGGCGATCGCTGAGTTAAAACAGTCCGACCACCGTTTTACCATGGATGGGGCATCTTGGACAAATGATCTCAGTTGGGTGCGCGGTTACGAAAATGTCCTCGAACCGATGAACCAATTAAGCGCTAAATTCCACGAGAAATATGCTCCTTTAGTACAGGCGGATCCTAGCTTCACCCGACGACCGGATTATCTGGAGGCACTGCTTTATAATTTGCTCGTGCAAACCAGTTGTTTCCGTTATTGGGGCCAGGGTACTTGGACCGATTATGCCCGCACTTTGTACGAAAGAGGCGCAGCCTTAACTCGCTAAGATAGTAAGGTATCTAGGGCGCAGAATCTGCGCCCTAGATAGTACAAATATATTAGTAGAGTATGTTCGCCGATGAAGTAACTTAGGCTGAAAAAGTTGACAAATATTTAGGGCTTGCTGAATAATGGTAAAACCCTTTTAAAATAAAGCTTTTGACCTGTTAAAGTCCGATGTTCATGCTGCGAAAATAGGATTGGGACTTTCAAAAACCTTGCATTATCCTTCTTATAGTACATCGCTTGGTACAAAAAACAAGGGCAACAAAGCCTGAAACTCCTGACTCCTGACTCCTGACTCCTGACTCCTACCACCACCGAAAAACTTTTTCAGCAAACCCTAATTAAAGAAATACTCAAATCCTGATAAAAATCCTCTTGTTTTAATTCCACTTTTGATTGAGAAGCCAGTAAAAGTAAAGCCCAAAAAATCGCCACCTTTTCCTGTGTTGCCGAGTGACTAGAGGGCTTTTCTGCTTGCCATAAATCTAATAAATACTCAAACTCTATCTCCTTTTTCTCTAATTGAAAAAACTTTCTCTGCAAAAAAAAGTCCAGTTCCGCCGCCAATTCCGTCAGGTTTTCTTGGTGGGCTAATTCCGTGATAATTTGTAACGCTTCCCGTCGGGATTGGGGACGGGGTTTCGGGACAACTACAGGCAGTTTCGGTAAAGCTTCAATCTCTAGGGCAATCTGTTGTAATTGAGTGATTAACTCCTGCAAAGTTACCCGTCTTTTTCGCGGTGGTGGGGCGGCAGTACGACGGCGAATATGATTTTCTAGATAACGGGGTAAAGTTCTTAATTCCCGTTCTAACTCGCTAATTTCCTCATCAATCAGACTTTCTTCTTGCTGGTCTAAAGACAATCTTTCTAGGGTATCAGCCTTAAATAAAACTAACATGGAAGCCCATAAAAAAGCCTGTCCCGATTGGGGTAAATTAGCCTGGGCCATGGCTAAATCTAGATCATTTAATAACCCCAATTCTGCCAAAAAGCGATCGATCACATCGATAACCTGCACATCCCAGGGGTCAATCTCTCCCTGTTCCGCCATTTCTAAAAGAGAGGCGATCGCATCACTGGCCGAGGTGATAGTCATGATTGTAGAATCTTGTAGGATCTCAAAGGATAGAATTTAGCAAGCAAAACCATGGACATATCGATCGCTGACCTGCGCTTGGACTACAATCTTGAAGAATTGCTAGAGTCAGAAACATCTGCCGATCCTTTCATTGTATTTAAACAATGGCTAGAACGGGCGGTATCTTCGGGAAGATTGGAACCCAACGCGATGACTTTAGCTACTATTTCCCCGGAGGGTAAACCCCGGGCCCGCATGGTATTGTTGAAAGACTTCGATCCTCGCGGTTTTGTTCTCTTTACCAACTACCACAGCGCCAAAGGACAGGAATTAATCGCTAATCCCAATGCGGCCCTAGTGTTTTGGTGGGGAGAATTGCAACGGCAAATTAGGATTGAGGGAACTGTAGAAAAAATCAGCGAGGAGGAATCGGATAATTACTTTTTTGTCCGTCCCTGGGAATCTCGTTTAGGGGCCTGGGCCTCCCATCAAAGTGAAGTGATTTCTGGGCGGGATATCCTCGAAAAACGCCTGGCAGAACTAAAAGAAGAATATGCTGGTCGTGAAGTTCCCCGTCCTCCTCATTGGGGCGGTTTTCGCCTAATTCCTAGTTTAATCGAGTTCTGGCAAGGTCGCCCCAGTCGTCTCCACGATCGTCTCTGTTATTATCGTCAAGAAGATGGCAGCTGGCAAAGGCAACGTTTAGCCCCTTAGTTTGATCTTGACACCTTGTATTGGCAAAATAGCTCGATGCTAATTCAATTTGTCATTTTAGTCTTGAGATAATATTAGGTCGATTTCTTTTCCCAACCCGCGCTTCCCTTAGCGATCGGGTTGGGCTATTATGCCATTTGTAGAAAGGCAATCCGTCCGCCCTAAAGTCTCAGAAAAACGATAGATCAGCAATTGTTTATAATGGGTTAGTGATTTGGGTACAATCTCAACTCCAATTAGAGATCGTCCGGCATCTTTAGAGGCTGAATCTTTGGCAAGAGTTTATGACAATCCCGAATGGTGTGAGATATAAAAAAAACACGGTGTTGATCCTGAACCTAAACCCGTTATATCCGCTTCTTTAAAATCTTCTTCCTATCGCAATCAATCCCTATCTTTCCCCTGCTTTGTTACCCGAAACTTTAGAAATTGCCAGAGGGATTGGGGATAAGTCCAACCGTGCAAGGGCATTGATATTGACAGGGTTAGTGGGACTTAGACAAAAAACAAATCAAGAAAAGCCTCAACCCCAATCCCCGCTTGGGACTTACTTCGAGAAGCCCAAAATCGCTGAAACCCAGATATATCAATGAAAATCACAAATCGAGGTTAACCCCTTGTCCGGTAATGGTTTGAGCCTTTTTTGCTGACCGAAAGCGCCTGAGTCCCATTAGCTCCCCATTTACCTTAAGTCTTATCCGAAGTATTAGCATATGAAACTTATGTTCCTCTTGCAGATCAGCTTTTTACGATATACTTAGAAGAAATAAGTAAGGTTTTGCTCAAGGATTTTTGGCAGATGGAAGGAACTATTTTACGCTTCGACATCTCTAATAACACAGGGGTTATCAGAGGCAATGACGGGACAAGATACCAGTTCACAAACTCCGAGTGGAAGGACGAAAAGGAATTTGCCAGAGTAGGTTTATTGGTGAATTTTGAGGTTAACTTAAATAATGAACCCGTTGATATTTACTGTATTCCTAAAGATAAGGGAAAGAGAATATGGCAGTATGATGGATATCTGGTGATGTTGCGGGGGGCATCTCTACCAAATCGCTGTATCAAAACCAATCGCCCGGTAATGGGAAAAGAAGAACATACTTTATCCTTTAATCCTTTATTTGTTAATTTTTCTGCCCTTTTTTCTGCCCTGATTAGAATCAGTTTTTTAATTTTTGTACCCTGGATTATAACAATACCGGTTATCATTGTCTATTTTGCTATGACAAAATACGAAAAAATCACTTTTGGACTTTCTCAAGAAGTTAAAAAACAGCACAGATTATTAATAGATACGATTTTCTCGTGCGTAATTTTTGGGATGATTATGGCTGCTGTTAATGTACATTACAGCTCAATAATATTTGCACTATTGTTAATAATATTTGCACTATTGTGCTTGCCGTTTTGGTTAATTTTACGGAAATCGCCACTGTCAACTTCTGGAATTTCAATAGCCTGGATTCAGGGTGAATACATTTGCATCCGTGGAATCAATAAAGAATATCTTTCTGAGTTTCCTGAATGGAGTAATTATAGACGACGTGGTTAGTTTTTTATTTATCCGAAATCTTACCCGAAGCCTTAGAAACAGCCAGAGGGATTGGGAATGAATCTTACTGTGCAGAGGCATTACAAGCCTTAACCGCCACCTTAACCCCTGCTAATGTTGACTTATCTTTCTGGGAAAATACCCTTCATGCTTTGGGTACTCTCACTGGGAGCATCTCACCTTTGTAACCCCTAAATCAGGTTTTATGTCAAGCTCTTTTGAAAGCCTTGCTAGAAACCAGTTCTAGGGATAAGTATAATTACTCACTTGCATAAATGAGATGCTCCCTTTTGGGGGAGAGGTCGCCTTAAGAGAAGTGTATCAAGGGATTAAGGATGTTAGTCGGTGGTGGCGGTGATTCCCGTCCCACTAATTAGCCTCCGCCTTACCCAAGTGAATCAGCGATTGCAGAAATCCGATAAAATAGTGAAATTAGCCTATAACTCGCTTGGAACAAAAACTATTGGGAGAGGCAGAACCATGACTGATAATAATCTGCTCTTCGATGTTTTAACACCCCTTAATTGTACCATTCATGTCAGTGTTGCCTATTGGGAAATCATTACTCAGATCAAACATCCCATAATGAAAGGACAAGAAAAATTAGTCCAAGAAACCCTAAGTCAACCTGATGAAATTCGACGTAGTCGCAGTGATCCTGATGTGTATTTATTCTACAAACTTCAACGAGAAAAACGTTGGCTCTGTGCCATTATTCGTAAACTCAATGGAGACGGTTTCGGTGATTACAACTTATCCCACTGATGCAATTAAAGAAGGAGAAATTTTATGGCAGAAGTAAATGTTTATTACGATCCGGTGGGAAATACTCTCACCGTTTGGTTTGGGGATCGTCATACAGAATACCTCTGTGAAGAAACCGGAGACGAAGTTATTTTAATGAAAAATAAGCAGGGTAAAGTTATCGGTTTTGAAAAACTTAATTACACAATTGCTGAAAACACCAACCTTAAAATTTCCCTAGAAACCGCAATCGCCATCGAAAGTTAAAATTACGGAGTAACTATTTATGCGCTATCAAGTTCGACTCAAACAAAGCGAAGAAGGTTATGCGATTTGGTGTCCTAATCTACCCGGATGCTGGTCACAGGGAGACACTGAAACAGAAGCCATCGAAAATATCAAAGAAGCAATACAAGACTATTTAGAGACAATTGAAGAATTAAACAAAGATGCTGAAATTCGTTATGTAGAAGTGGGATAAGTATGCCAAAATTACCGGTAATTAATCATCTAGGCGCTGTTAATGCCTTTGAAAAAGCGGGGTTTCGCATCACTAGACAGAGAAAACATATCACCATGACGAATGGAGAACGTACTATCACCATTCCACGAGCAAATCCGATTAATGCTTATACAATGGCAGGGATTGTTAAAGAAGCAGGTTTAACTATCGAACAATTCTTAGAATTGCTCTAAAACTATTCCCAACTTAGTCCCTTTAATCCTTCATTTTGGTGGACTGGTCGCCTTAAGAGAAGTCTATCAAGGCATTAGGGAAGTGAGTCGCTGGTGGAAATAATCTCTCCATATCATTTTGTCCGCAATAATTAATACCAACTTAATGCAAAATAAACTACCATGAAACAACTAATCGTACACATTCGTGACCAAGAAAAAGCAGAAACACTCTCTAAAATTTTAACTGCTTTAGATTTTGTTGACTCTGTAGAAATCATCGAAGATCAAACAACATTATCTGATAACGAGCAAGACTTCTTTGCCCTAGCAGGATTGTGGGAAGACAGGGATATTACCCCTAAATCTATCCGTGAAGCAGCATGGCGAGAAGAAAACCGATGATTTTATGTGACACCAATATCCTCATTGAATTCTATAAAAATAATCATAGGATTATCGAAGAGCTTCGCCATATTGGACTAAATCAACTAGCCATTAGTTCCATTACTCAAGCCGAATTATATTATGGAGCAATCAATAAAAATGAACTCAACAAAATCAAAAGACATCTCGGATTGCTACATACCTTTCCTGTAGATGTCGCAATATCCAATCAATTTATTAACTTAATGGAAACCTACTCCCTCAGTCACAAACTCAACATCCCTGACGCTATCATTGCCTCAACAGCATTAGTGCAGAATATTAAGCTATATACATTGAATTTGAGTGATTTTTGTTTTATTCAAGGCTTAGAACTCTATGATCTGTCAAATGAATAACCCATCAACGTTAGCATTTTCCAGCGTTCAGCGAACCAGTCATGAATTAGTCAAAAAATCAAAGAGAATGAAGATAATTGTTAATTCTATTCCCAATTTAGCGCCTTTAATCCTTCATTTTGGTGGACTGGTCGCCTTAAGAGAAGTGTATCAAAGTATTAGGAATGTTAGTCGCTGGTGGCGGTGATTCTCGTCCCACTAATTAGCCTCCACCTTACCCAATTGAATCAGCAGTCTGCTCCCCAGTGCCTTCGGCAAGCGTGGCAATCCGATAAAATATTGAATAGGTGACATCAGGAAAAAATTATCTATGGCAACCACATCCGAAGACGTATGGCGACTCTTAGCCGAATTAGCGACTGCTCAAGCCGAATTAACTGCTGCTCAAAAAGAAACTGACAAACAACTCAAGGAAACTGACCTACTATTGAAGGAAGTCAGTCAACAACAGAAGGAAAACGCCCAACAACTCAAGGAAACTGACCGACAACAGCAGAAAA
>NZ_JADBSA010000320.1:0-7399 GCF_020246945.1 Microcystis sp. M113S1
CCTTATTTCCTAGAAAGTTTTACTCGTTCAAGGCCGAATTTGAAGTCTTTTCTGAACGAAACCCCCTACTATCTGTGGTCAAGGTTCAGTTTTTAGCTTGGTTATCGCTTTTTCCATTGTAGCTTAAAGCCGTCCTAAAACGACGGGGTTTTAACCCAAATTTTCGATAAGTGGTCTGGTTATTTTTCCTACCTTCTCGATGGCTAAACCAAAACGGTTCTTCGGTTTGTCTTATGCAACGTACAGGGTTATAAGCAATGAAACTCTTATAGAGAAAGACATTTGGCGATTTTTGTTAATTGTTTTCGATCTAGAGCGAACTAATCAATCAAATCTCTTGCCAGATAAGGATTTAGTCCATTTATGCCACCCTATCGAACCAGACTAAGTAACGAAGAACCACCAAAACCAGTAAAGTTACGGAATTGATTGTTTCCCTGTTGAGGAGAAGTCTATAGGAAACTCAAAACCTCTAGTAGAGGTGCAGAGTTTGAGTTCAGGACAGGGAAAAACTATCATGGAAAAACCAGAAAAACAGCGCCGCAGACGCGGGGTTGTCCTTACCCCCACAGGACTAGAAAAAATACTTACTGCCAAACAAGAAGCGGAATATCGGGATAATCGCGGTCATCGTTTCACCCTAGAAGTCCTCAGCGAGAAAACTCTTTTAGGGGTAGATACTCTGATGAAGGTATTTGCTTGTGAATCGGGAGTGGATAAACAAACCCTGAAACATTGTTTTCAAGCTTTTAATTTAACTCTAGAAAATAGCGATTATTATCGTCCTAACTTGCCAGAAACTGATACTATTAATCCTCAACTATTGCCTGAGTTACCAGAGGGACAAGTACCCCTCGATTCCCCCTTTTATATCAACAGAAATAATCTAGAACAGATTTGTTATCAAGAGATCTTGCGCGGGGGTAGTCTTATCCGGATTAACGCGGCCAGAAAAATGGGAAAAACTTCCCTGATGACTAGAATTATTAATTATGCACAACAACAGCAATACCATACGCTTTATTTCAGTTTTCGGTTAGCAGAAAGCTCAATTTTTCAAGATTTAAATCACTGGCTGCGTTGGCTTTGTGTTAGTATTAGTCGCCAGTTAGATTTAGAAAATCATCTCCCACAGCATTGGGATGAATTCTTGGGGGGTAAAATTAACTGTAAAATCTATCTAGAAAAGCATATTCTCTCCCATCTTGATCGCCCTTTAGTGATTGCCTTTGATGATCTTGAATATCTTTTATCCTATCCACAGCTAAGGGAAGAATTTTTTAGTATTCTGCACCTCTGGCACGAGGAAGGCAAAAACAAACCCCTCTGGCAAAAATTACGTTTAATTGTTGCCTATTCCTCTGCACACGAGCTTGATAAAACCTCAGATACCTATCAATCTCCTTTTAGTCTTGGCCTACCGATCGAATTGCCTAATTTTACCAGCGCACAAGTACGAGAATTAAGTCAAAGACAGGGATTAGATCAGAATTTTGACTACGAAAAATTACGGATATTTCTAGGGGGTAATCCCTATTTAATTCGTCTTGCTTGCTATCATATTGCTCGGGGTAATTGTACCCTAGAAACTATTTTAGCTACTTCGATCGAGGAGGAAAGTAATATTTTTGCAGACCATCTTAAACGGTTACTTTCACATCTACAATACTTAAAAGGCAATTTAGCGGCTATCTTTGCTAAGGTGGTGATGGCAGAAAAAGACATAGAAATTGATTTAATGCCAGCTTTTCACCTAGAAAGTCTCGGACTGATTCACCGACAAGGTAAGTTTTGCCGAGTCAGTTGTCCTCTCTACCGTCAATATTTTGGCGAATATTTCCGGCAACGTTCTGTTTTTTTGCCGCAAAAAACTTCTATCCTCGCCCAAAAAATTACGCTTGCTCACTTTGATACTTCCGAAAAAAGTCGCTATGCCATGTAATTTCTAGTCCGTTAGGCGCTCGGCTAACACAGGCTAAATTCTAAAATTATCGCCACCAACATCCTCAACGAAAATCAATAATGTCATTATGAGGGAGTGATGCTAAATCCTGTTTAAAAAGTACGGGAGAGTGGCAAGGGGGTTTTTAAAGTTCGAGTGGAACAGGCTTGTAGTTCCTGTGTTTTACGAATAAAACTTTTCGTACTCATCATGATCGCCAATCCAAAACCAGGTCACTGTATCCCCTGACAGCACTCCCAAAGCTCGATGACTCTTCGTTACACGCACTGACCAAATATCTTCGTCGCTGTCAATACACTTAAAATGTAACGATGGATGAAACGGATTCTCCACCCATAACCGATATGCTTTCCTGGCTCCGGCTTTGACTGCTGGCTTCAAGTTGCGATACTTCTGCCAAAATGAAGGCAATGTTGCGGAATTCATAGCTGCTCATAATCCATCGGTGCGGACAATCCTGCCGCAATCTCTTCTTTGGCTTTTCGAGCTGCTACGACTAGATTATTCTTCGTCTGTTTAAAAGACTGATCCCATCGTTTTTCTTCTTCAATTTCTGCAATATAAGCTCGAACGTACTCTACTAACTGCTCTTGAAGCTCATCAGGCAGAGACTCAACCATCTTGATGATCGTGGTAATAGCGGTCGAGGGCATGGTATCTATCAGCGTAGTAGGTTTTCTCTATTCTACAACGTCCACCGCAAACCAAAAATGATATGATTTTTGTGTCCTCTGTGGCTTTGTGGTCAATTAGCCTCGCTCAAAACCAAACAATTTATAATTGAAGAGCGAGGTATTTATGGGTAAAGAAGAAGAACTACTTGAACAATGGCGAGAACTGACACCGGAAAAGCAACAAAAAGTTTTACAATTTGTTCAAACACTGAAATCTAAGTCAGAAACAACAGCACCAATTAATTAGGAGTCTAACCCATGAGCGGCCTCACCATCGAAACCGATTTAGGAAAAATCCTAGACCAGATTAATCAGAATCTTAAAGAGACCAATCAGAAGCTAGACGCGCTCCAGAAAGATGTCACAGAGATCAGGATTGTTCAAGTCAGATTCGAGGCCGAAGTAAAGGGAGATCTCAAGGCATTACAGGGAGAATTCAACACCTTACAAGGTGATTTAAAAGAGATTAAAGGTTCCCAGAAAGCCCAAATTTGGGCATTAATCACCATCTTGGCAACAGCAGTTATCGGAACTGTTATCCGCTTTGTCATCACTGTTCCCCCTGTTAGCAACCCCTAGCTCCCACTGCCAGGGAACAGGCTTCTAGTTGCTGTTTGATATTCAGGTAGAATTAATGATAGAATTGGTGCGTTACGGCGGATTGTTAATTTTGGTTTTTGACCGGATTTGTGACCGCTTAAGGGAGCCTACACATCTTCTCTCAATGAGATCATCAATTTTTTTTAGGTACTTAATCAAATTCCTCCAGATGATTTATGAGTATCCTCTACTGTCTCAATCCCGAATGTTCCCATCCTCAAAATCCGACTCATTATAGCTATTGTCAAGGATGTGGCGGAAATTTAAGCCAAACTAGCCAATCATATTCTTTTCATAGCCGTTATCTCATTGTCGGGGTTTTAGGGGAAGGCGCATTCGGTAGAACTTATCAAGCCGAAGACTTGAATTTTAATCGAAAACCCTGCGTGATTAAAAAATTTATCGCTCAAATGCAGGGAGCGGCTCTGGAGAAGTCTCAGGAGTTATTTCAAAGAGAAGCAGAAAAATTAGACGAATTAAAACACGAACAAATTCCCCCTGTTTATGACTACTTCTCGGAAGGAAACTCTTTCTATTTAGTGCAAGAGTTTATTGAAGGAGAAACCCTACTTCAATATCCTGTAGTTGGGTTGAGGCACGAAACCCAACACAACCAACTTTTTTAACGTCAACCCAACTACTTAAAGGAGTAAAAACAATGACTAATATTGTGCTTAAAAGTGCTAGGGGTGTTAACTATTCTCGATTACAGCAACTCCTAGCAGCGGGAAACTGGAAAGAAGCAGACAAAGAAACACGTAAAGTCATGCTTCAGGTTGTCAGCAGGGAAAGCAAACGTGGATGGCTAAAGACAGAGGATATTGACAATTTCCCCTGTGAAGATTTGCAAACTATTGACCAACTCTGGCTACACTACAGTCAGGGTAAGTTTGGCTTCAGCGTCCAGAAAGAAATCTATGAGAGTCTCGGTGGCACGAGAGGGTATAATGGGGGATTGTTCGAAAATTTCCATCAAGAAGTCTGGAAAAATTTCGGCGATCTCGTCGGCTGGAGAAAAAGAGGAAAATGGTTGTCTTACAGGAACCTAACGTTTAATAATGCAGCCCCCAAAGCTCACTTCCCATTTTTATTTTATCGTTTCGTTGTTCCGCCGATTGGTATCGTGGCAATTTTGGTTTTTTGGGGTTTGTTTTGCTCGATTTTCTCGATCAGTGTGGGATTAACGTTGTGGCCGTTGTGGGTTTTTCTTTTTGGGTGGGCTTTTTTTTGGTTTGTGTTTTGGTTTGCGTTTTGGTATGTGGTTGGTATTTTTACTTGTTGGGTATTTGTGGTTATCTTGGTAGCGTCAGATGTTAATTGGCATAAGCCTAATTGTTTTATTCGGCTTATTCGGCGTATTAAACTTTTTGTCAACTGGGACTTTTTGCGTTCTCTTAAGGATGAGATCGGTTTCAGTTTGCTATATTCGATGTATTGTATTTACTCACTGATGGTTGTGGTTGCTGTGGTTATTGCTAGGCAGATAGGTACCAGTCTGGAGCCGCATTTATTCCCGCTGGCTTTGCAGTTATCGTTTCTTGAGATGTTTCTGCTCCGGTTCGGTCTCAATGGTGGCTTCCTGGGGGCTCTCTCCTCTCGCGCAAAGGATTGTAACTTAGGGAAAAGTAACGCTCCGGTGACATCTACACCCCTACCTAAAGTAGCGCCAACTCCACTGACAAACTTCACCGAAAAAATATCCAAGGGAATAACACTGGAGATGGTAGGCTTACCAGCAGGTCAATTTATCATGGGCTCTCCTGATAGTGATCGCGATGCTACAAGTTATGAAAAGCCTCAACACCCAGTTAAAATAAACAGTTTTGCGATCGGGAAATATCCGGTGACTCAGGCACAATATGAAGCGGTAATGGGAAACAATCCCTCTCTGTTTCAAAACAATCCCCAAAATCCGGTAGAAAAGGTTAGTTGGAATGATGCTCAAGCCTTTTGCCAAAAATTGAGTCAAATAACAGGAAAAACCTATCGCCTACCGACGGAAGCGGAATGGGAATATGCCTGTCGTGCGGGGACAACCACTCGCTATTATTTCGGTGATGATGCCAATCAGTTAGGAGATTACGCTTGGCATAACGGAAATTCTCAGGATAAAACTCATCCTGTGGGCCAGAAAAGGCCTAATGCTTGGGGACTGTATGACATGAGTGGCAATGTTTGGGAGTGGTGCGAGGACAATTGGCACGATAACTATATCGGAGCGCCAAAGGATGGCAGTGCTTGGCTGACAAATGATAATGATTATCAAATACTGCGGGGCGGTTCTTGGTGCAGCAATCCGGATTTCTGCCGTTCCGCTTGCCGCTACTACATCAACCGCCGCGTCAACTTCAGCTACTTCGGTTTTCGGGTGGTGTGCGGTGCTGGGAGGACTCTGTAACCCTTATTCTCTTTTTACCCTTTTTTACCCTTTTTTACTTTTTTCAATTTTTCTCTTTTTCCCGCCTAGCGGCGGGTCGATTTTTTTGAAAAAATTGAGGTAGTAATCTGTGGTTTGTAGGGTGCGTGTTTGCGCGTATTTAAAGGAAATTTGTTAATAATTAAGGCTCTTCGGTTTGTCTTATGCAACGGACAGGATTATAAGAGATGAAACCCTTATATAGAAAGATATTTGGCGATTTTTGTCAATTATTTTTGATCTAGAGCGAACTAATGGATTAAATCTCTTGCCAGATAAGGATTTAGTCGATTTATGCCCCCCTATCGAACCATACCAAGTAACGAAGAGCCATAATTAAACTATGATCGCGCCGTAACGCACCATCTTAAGAAAATTGGTGCGTTACGCTATTACTAACGCACCCGACAAAAGCTTTATATGGTATGATACCAGAGTTAACCTTGATCTCTCAATCAATATCCCCCCGTAGCAATCTCTCCCTAGTAACAGGCTTCTAGTTCCTGTTTGATATTCAGGTAGAATGAATGATATAATTGGTGCGTGGGGCGTGGGGGTTGGTTATCCTTCTCTCAAAGCTTTTAACCTGTAGAATATAACGATCTCAGGTTTTTTGTCAAGTCTAATTTTAGGGGTTTTGCTCCCGTAAACATCAGCTTTTCAGGAACTTGATACCTAATACCTCGCTTTATCAATAAACAATAATTTGAGAAAATGAACCAAAAAACTTACCAACTAACCTTAAACTTTGACCAGATTTTAGATTTGGTTAAACAACTCCCAGAAAGTGACAAAATACAACTCAGTAAAGAACTCGAAAAAGAAACTTTAAATCAAAAACTAACCCAACTTTTAGAAACCTTTAAAACTGATGAGCTTTCCCTGGAGACAATTACCGAAGAAGTGGAGGAAGTTAGGGCTAAAATTTATGGACAACAAGCCACCGATTAAAGTTATTATTGATACTAACCTTTGGATTAGCTTTCTTATTGGTAAACAGTTAGCCAGTTTAAAATATCTACTGATTGAAAAAACTCTTGTGCCGATTTTTTCTCCACAGCTACTTAATGAAATTAACCTTGTTACCAAAAGACCAAAATTACAAAAGCATTTTCCAAAAAGTAAAGTTCAAGAATTACTTGAACTTTTAAGCATAATTGGGTTATGTATTGAGACTAAATCAAAAATTAATATCTGTAGAGACGCTAAAGATAACTACCTTTTAGCCTTAGCCAAAGATAGTCAAGCTGATTTTTTAATTACAGGCGATCAAGATTTATTGATTTTGCAACAATTTGGAATAACTAAAATTGTTACTTATCAACAATTTTTAGTAATCTGTAGATTGGGTTGAGGAACGAAACCCAACCTAGGATAAGATTGGTTTGATTACAATGATGAACAGCTTATCTCCCTACATCATCGCAGCCAATTTTCTACGGTTAATCTCTGAACTCTCAGCATATCTGAGTCATCAGAAATGAGGATGAGATTATGGCTAATAGCTGTTGCTGCCATGAGAATATCAGCCATTTGTATTGGGGTTCCTTTGCGCCTTAAATCAGCAGAAATTGCTGCAGCTTCATGGACAATTTCCATTGTATCTAGGGTCTGCTGAAAAAGTTTTTCGGTGGGGGTTGGGGGTTGGGGGTTGGGGTGTGGGGTGTGGGGTTTTACCCATTTTCAGGTGGTCAATTACCTAATTTTCAGGGAAAAAGTCCCTGAATTTTCCCCCCAATCACTCCA
>NZ_JADBSA010000321.1:0-11704 GCF_020246945.1 Microcystis sp. M113S1
ACCCTTATATAGAAAGGCATTTAGCGATTTTTGTCAATTGTTTTTGATCTAGAGCGAACTAATCAATTAAGTCTCTTACCAGATAAGGATTTAGTCGATTTATGCCCCCCTATCGAACCATACCAAGTAACGAAGAACCTTTTATCTTTTTATTCAAGGGCAAGGGGCGATTTTGTATTGCCGTCTTCATAGTGCGATCGCCTTTATCTTGTTGATTAAACTTTAAAAATGCGATCGCTTTGGTTTTTGAAAGTGCGATCACCCATCTGTAGATTTAGATTAAGCAACGAAACCCAATAATCTTTGTTACAATATTCTTGTCATAAAGAAAGACCTCTAAAAATAGATTTATGCCAGAAATTACTCGATTTTACGGAATTATCATTAAACTCTTTTTTGCCGATCATCCACCTCCCCATTTTCATGCGATTTATGGAGACTATAACGCCCTATTTAACCTAGAAACCTTAGAAATCATCGAAGGCGACTTACCCAATAGAGCCACAAAAATGGTTGTAGAATGGGCAACAATCTATCAACCAGAATTATTGAAAATGTGGAATACTCAAGAATTTAATAAATTACCACCTTTGAAATAAAATAATGCTTTACCCCAAAATAATATCAGCCAAAATCATTGAAAATTACACTTTATTGGTGCATTTTTCTAATCATCAAGCTAGAAAATATAACTGTGAAAAGCTACTGGAAAAAACAATGTTTTCCCCGCTTAAAAACTATGCTTTCTTTAAAAATTTTCAACTAGATCCATCAGGTAGTGGAATCATTTGGAATGATGAAATTGATATAAGCGAGTATGAAATTTGGGTCAATGGGATTGAACTACAATTGTAGTCTTCTTGTTGAGTAAATTTTAAAACTGCGATCTTTTTAGTTTTTGAAAATGCGATTTTGGCTTTTAAAAGTGCGATCGCTTTGCTTTTTGAAAGTGCAATTTTTGCTTTTAAAAGTGCGATCGCTGTAACTGTTGAAAGTGCGAGCATTTTGGGAGAGTCAATTTGTGGGGAATGGTGATCTCGTTTTGATGAGATTTAGAAGGGCGATCGTTTTGGCTGTTGAAAGTGCTATTTCCGTCATCTTGATTGATTAAGGTTTAAAAGTGCGATCATGTATAATCCAAAATGTTATTAATTAGATATAAAATCTCGATAAAATGGAGATAGAATGGGACAATAATAAAGCTGCTTCAAACTTGATCAAGCATAAGATTGATTTTGAAGATGCAAAAAATATTTTTCTAGACCCCAACCGTCTGGAAAGAGAAGATAAACGTGATTATGATGAAGCTAGAATCCAAGTAATCGGTATAGTTAATCAAGTAGTTTTATTTGTCGTCTATACCAAAAGAAACGGCAGATATCGTATTATTTCAGCAAGGAGAGCCAATAAGAATGAACGACGACAATATTACCAGAGTTAAACTTGATCCCAAAAATGTTAGTCATGGCAAGACAGATTGGGAAAAAGTTGAAGCAATGACGGAGGAGGACATTAATAAAGCCGCCGAAGCAGATTCGGACTGTCTCCCCCTATCTCAAAAAGAATTAAATGAGTTTCGCCGTATATCAATACAAGTACCTATCTTGTAGTGCGATCGCCGTCTTGTTGTTGATTAAACTTTAAAAACGCATCGCTGGCTCTTCTGGTTTCTGTGTGGAAACGAGGTCTATACTGATAGTTTTTTCCACAAAATAGTCCTAAAAGTGTTGCCTAGTAAGCATTTCACGATTCCATAAGCAAAAATTATCACACAAAGTCGAGAAGAGCCAATCGCGCTTTTATTGTCATCAGTGCGTGGGTTGAAGTTCATGAAACCCAACAAATCGTTTACAATAACCGTTAGATAGATTCATTCTATAAGGAGCAATAATAAGATGTTAGTTCGTTATGCTTTAAGTGATTATATCCATGAAGCGATCGCTATATCAGAAATTGAACAACTAGAAGATGGCACTTATGTAGGTAAAGTTCCGAACTGTCAAGGAGTAATTGCTTTTGGTGACACCTTATCCGAATGCCAAACACAGTTACGCTCCACTTTAGAAGATTGGATTTTAGTGGGATTAAAACTAGGTCATATTTTACCTGTAATTACTGGAATTGATCTTAATCAAGAGTGCTAAAGTGTGAGTCGTTTAAATCCATGTAAAAGAAGAGATTTTATCAAAAAACTAAGAAAATTAGGTTTTGAACAACCAAGATCAGGTACAAGACATCAATTTATGATTTATCAACAATATCGTCTGACGATACCCTCTAATTCTGAATATTCTGTGCCTCAATTGAAAATGATGATCAAGGAAGTTGAAAATATTATGTCTCGTGAAATAACGATTGATGAATGGAATGAACTTTAAAGTGCGATCGCCGTTATCTTGTTGCTCAAGTGCGATCGCTGATCTTGTAGGGTGCGTTACATTTCATTAACGCACCAAATTAATTGTTATTCACCGTAATCATCTGATTTTTGGGATGTTTATTAATGCGATCTCATATTACCGTCTTCATAGTGCGGGATTTGTTGTACAATAGGTAAATGAAGATTTTAGGGGTAATCAAAATGTTAAGTATTGATACTATTAATGAAAATATTGCTCAATCTTCTTTGCCTTCATTACAAGAAATTGCTAAACTTTCTCTATCAGAAAGACATAAACTTTTACGTCCTCTTATTCAAGAAATGGCTGAAGATGTCAATAATGATCCTGAACTAGATTTCTTTTCAGAAATTGAGGGAGAAGGATTAGAAAACGATGACGATTAACCCAAAACGAGGCGAAATCTGGCAAGTTAACCTTGAGCCAACCATCGGACAAGAAATTAGGAAAAAACGTCCTGTTGTTGTTATTAGTTCAGATTTATATAGTCCGATTGCTTTAAGAATTGTGATTCCATTAACAACTTGGCAAAATAAATTTATTAATCGTCCTTTTATGGTCAAAATTGTGCAAGATAAAATCAACGGCTTAAATCAAGATTCTGCGGGGAATGTTTTACAGATTCGTAGCCTATCAACGTAACGATTTATCGATAAAATTGGAGTTGTTTCCAATCAAGTTATGGGAGAATTATTGGCAGGTTTAGTCATTAGTATTGATTATTCCATAGATAATTAAATAGTGCGATCGCCGTCATCTTGTTGATTAAACTTGAAAATTGCGATCACTTTGGCTTTTGAAAGTGCGGTCTGCTTCGCAGTGCCTTCGGCAACGCTGATTTTTTAGAAAGCTTGATGGTGATATAATTTAAATAAAGACTGCGTAAAAAAGGAAAAAACAGCCGTGAGTCAAACAGAAATTACAGATTCTTTGCTAACTAGCACAGGTTTCTATAACCTCTTTCAAACCTTACCACTAGAAATCCGACAAGGCTTTCTACAACTTTTATTTCAAAATAATTCCTCTGAATTAGAAGACTTTATCCTTTATTTAGCTTGTGAAGATTCTCGAAAAGAAGGATTTTTATCTGAATTAGAGTCTCAATCTCTCTTGGAGAGTTTGCCTCAATGAAATATCAAATTGCCAAACGCTTCAAAAAAGATTTAGATAAAATTAACGACCAAAAAATTCTTGCAAAAGTTAGAAAATGTATTGAAGCAATTGGAAATTCTCAATCACTATCCGAAATCCCCGATCTTGAAGCACTAAAAGGCTTCTCAGGATATTATCGCATTAAATTTGACTACAGCTATCGTATTGGAATTTTTTGGGATGGCGAAGTTATCGAAATTCTCAAAATAGAGAGTCGAGAAGGATTTTACAAAAATTTCCCGTAGAAATTTAGACGATCGCCGTCACTCGACAATTAGCCAAAAACACAGCTATAATATTAATTAAACTAAATATCGTATTTTAATATATGAAAGATCGTCAACATTTCGTAACCCAAGCAGTACTTAGAAACTTTTCTTCATGCAAAAAAAAGGAGAAAATATTCGTCATTCTTCACAAAAACAATCAACTTGCAATACTACCAAAAGCTATAAATAGAACTTTTGAACAAAACAACTACTTCAAAACTAACGAAGAAAACTATGATTCATGGTTTGAAAATATTGATGCTCAAGCTCCATCTATAATAGCCTCAATTATTGAAAATGGGGTGGAAAACTTGACCACCCAAGAACGAGAAAAAATCAATGAATTCATGGCATTTCAATGGCTTAGATGTGCCGCATTCAGAAACGAATCAAGTTCGTTTTCTGAAATCTTAAAAGCTCTTCAAAATGACCTCAAAAATGACCCGCGCTGGTCGTCTTTTGAATATTTAGATAAAATGTTAGGAGAGGATTCGATTAAACATATTCATGCTAATTTGTTTACAGATATTCAATTTTTAATCCAAAAACTTAACGATTTAACGTTAAGTAGTGTTAGTCCAAAATCATTGGATAGAAAAGACGAATATGTTATTAGTGCTTCCCCAGTTTTATATAATTGTTGGGAACCTGAATTCTATTTTCCTATCAGTCCAACTAATTACCTAAGATTTCATTCTATTGACAGTAGTTTCTCTCCACTGGATTCTAGGTTTCTTAATGAACTACAATTCATTAATGGTAGAGCTTATACTGGTTGCCGTGTTGCTGCTAGACATCAGGAAACTTTAGAATATCTTAAAAATACTCCATTACAAGACTGTGAAATAAAAAATTTAGAAAATTCTTTTTGGAAATACCTTTTTCTTGAAATGTATAAAAAAAATCAAGAAGCTAAAAAAGTTAGTGGTTAGAGTGATCGCTTTGGCATTTAAAAGTGCGATCGCCGTCATCTTGTTGATTAAACTTTAAAATTGCGATCATTTTGGGAGAGTCAATTTTTCGGGAATGGCGATCGCCCGTGTCATTACAAAGTCCTATAGAACCTATTTGGTATCTCTCTTGTGACGCTTCACGGGTAAGAATTACAGGTATTTTGGCTAATTCGCTCTAATCCATACTGGGTAATGATTTTGGGAAAGATACCAAATGGACTCTATAGAAATGAGATAGGATCAAGACATCCCTATACACTATCAACAATTTATGAAATCCATTAAAATCATTGTTGAAAAACATCCTGATGGCTATATCGCCTATCCATTGGGAATTCAAGGCGTAGTAGTCGGTGAAGGTGATACCTATGAAGATGCTCTTAATGACGTGCGATCGGCGATCGCTTTTCATGTTGAAACCTTTGGGGAATCAGTTCTCGAAGCTGAATCATCTGTATTAGAAGCCTTTGTTGTAGAGGCAATGGTCTAATGGCAAAATTTCCTGTTGATGCCACCAAAGCCAAAGTGATTAAAGTTCTTGAAAAATTTGGTTTTTCAATTGTTAGAGAAAAAGAGCATATTTCTATGATTAGAAAAAATTCGGATGGAACAACAACACCTTTAACACTACCAAATCACAAGCAAATTAAAAGCTCTACATTAAGAAGTATTTGCACTCAAGCGGGTATCTCACGAGATGATTTTATTGCTTCCTATGAAAAAACTTAAGGCAAAATCCTTTAAATGTGATTATTTTGGCCTTTGAAAGAGCGATCTTGTCGGTTGGGTTGAGGTGACGAAACCCAACACTACCTTTTCCTATCTCTTACTTAATTTATTGGGTTTCACTTCGTTCAAACCGACCTACAGTGCGATTATTTGCTTTATAATTTTTACTAATCCCTTACAAAAAAATACTCCGAAATCCTCGTGAACTTTATTTTAAGTCCCCATGCCGAAGAAAAAATTATTCAACGCCAAATCTCTTTAAAAATATTGCAGGACATCCTCAATAATCCTGAGCAAATTTTAGAAGAAGATGGACTCAAAGTTTATCAAGGTACGTTTGTCGCCATTAACAATAAAACTTATCTTTTGAGAATTTACATTAATGACTTAGTTGAGCATCAAAAAATTGTTACACTATATGTTACCAGTAAACTTAGAAAATATAGGCAGCTATCAAATGAAAGCTAAATATGATGCTGAGGTTGACGTTTTAACAATTACCTGGCATGACACACCCGTAGAAGAAAGTGAGGCAATCAGTCCAGGGGTTATTCTTGACTATGATCAAGCAGGTAATGTAATCGGGATTGAAATTCTTAATGCTTCTCGAAAAATCGAGAATTTTTCTCCGAATGTGCAGGTAGCTATTTCTTCTCGATAAAGGCGATCGCTATTGGCTGATAGTGCGATCGCTGATCGCGTAGGATGGGTTAACACAGCGTAACTCGTCACAAACATTGATGATCAAAGGCGATCGCTTTATAGATGGTAAAGAGGCGATCATTATTGGGAGAGCCAATCCTTCGGAGATAGCGCTCGTTTTTTGTGATGACGAGGGGCGATCGCTTTTCTTGTCATCAGTTCTAACTCATGCTGATTTTGATATAATAGCCATAATTGTTTGACATCTTAAGAGAAAAAATCATGATTAGAGCGATTAAACAGAAAGGAATTGTTGGCAGAGAAGGAAAAATAGAGCTTTATTCTGCGGAACTAGAAGAAGGAACAGATGTGGATATTATTATTTTAGTATCTGATTCTGAACCCGATACAACTGAATATCTTCTTTCAACAGAAGCCAATCAGCGTGAATTATCCGAAGCTATTGACAGAATAGAAAAGAAAGAAAACTTAGTGACAATTACTGTAAAAGAATGGCGTGAAAAATATAGTATTTGACCCGAAAGCTTTTAAACAACTCAATGAATGGGCGATAGAAGACAAAAAACTCTATAAAAAAATCGTTGATTTAATTGACGACATATTGCGTCATCCCTTCTCTGGAATCGGTAAACCTGAACCCTTAAAACATCAACTCAAGGGTTATTGGTCAAGACGCATTAATGATGAACATCGCTTAGTTTATAAAATTACAGAAACAGAAATTATTATTATCAGTTGTAAATTTCATTATGACTAGGCTCAATGTAATCGCTGTCATCTTGTTGATTAAACTTTAAAATTGCCATTGCTTGGGATAGGAACGCAGAGGGCGATCACTTTTTGGGGATAAGGAGGGGCGATCGTTTTTGGGAGGAGCAATTTTTTGGGCATGGCGATCGCTTTTGGGGCAGGGGTAAGAGCGATCGCATCTCTCTTAGGGTAGAACGCTGATGGCAAAGGATGGTCAGTCAGCCCTAGATAGTCAACAGCCTACCGGGAAAAGCTAGATTTTGTAACAAGATTTAGTATTACTTAGTGCCGTGTATAGAGAAGTTGCGAATTGTTAACCCTAGCTTTGCTAGGAACACAAAACATGGTATTGTGAGCCTGAGTCCGTGAAAAACGGCAAGGTTTTCAGTTTTTTTAAACATCAGGTCGCTACATTCTACAGCTATTTTCGCTCAAAAAAACCGATTTTCTAGGCATTTCTATGACTTATCTTGTTGAACATCCTTCTACAACCTTTTATTCCTATACCGATACGGGGGTCGATCCCCTGAAAACCGCTCACGGAGTTTATATCACGGTTCACGGACATTTTTACCAACCACCGCGAGAAAATCCCTATCTAGACAGAATTGAACGGCAACCGAGCGCCCATCCCTTCCATAATTGGAATGAACGCATCCATCACGAGTGTTATCGTGCCAATGCTTTTGCGCGCATTTACAATGACCGGGGGGAAGTGATCAAAATAGTTAATAACTACGAATATCTCAGCTTTAACATTGGGGCCACCCTCATGTCATGGATGCAATCCCATGATCCCGAAGTTTACCAACGCATCCTGACAGCGGATCAAAAAAGTTGTCAACGCTTAAACGGTCATGGTAACGCCATCGCCCAGGTCTATAATCATATCATTCTGCCTCTAGCTAACAAACAGGACAAATACACCCAAATTCGTTGGGGAAAAGCCGATTTTCAGCACCGTTTCGGTCGCGATCCCGAAGGAATGTGGTTAGCGGAAACAGCCATTGATTTAGCCACAGTGACAGCTTTAATCGATGAAGGGATTAAATTCACCATTTTAGCCCCTTCCCAGGCCCTGCGCTGTCGTCCTTTCCCTAGCGACCAAGATCCCCATCCCCAATGGCACGCGGTGGCCGGAGGTCAAATCGATCCCACCCGTCCCTATCGCTGTTACATCCCCGATGGTCGTTATCTGGATATTTTCTTCTACGATGGTCCAATTTCTCGCGATATGGGCTTTAATGATGTCCTAGCCAGCAGTGATTTTCTCGTCGGTCGTCTGGGACAGGCAATTAAAGGGGATCATCGTCCTTCCCAGTTAATCAGCGTCGCTACCGATGGGGAAACCTTCGGCCACCACAAACAGGGGACAGAGAAATGTCTTAGCTATGCTTTTACGGAATCTTTCCCTAAAAACGGCTGGACAGTCACTAATTTCGCCCATTATCTCAGTATTTGCCCCCCGACTTGGGAAGTGGAATTAAAACCAGTGACTGCGTGGAGTTGCGTCCATGGCGTAGATCGTTGGCAGGATGACTGTGGTTGCGGGGGAGGGGGAAATTACCAGCAAAAATGGCGAAAACCCCTGCGGGAGTCCCTAAATTGGCTCAGAGATGAGTTAATTAAGGTATATGAGATTCAGGGACAGGAATTTTTCCGCGATCCTTGGCAGACAAGGGATGACTACATTGCAGTTATTTTAGATCGATCCCCAGACGCGATCGAACATTTCCTCGCCCTGCATCAAAGTCGCAACCTGAGTAAAAGCGAGAAAATCGATGCTTTGCGTTTGTTAGAAATGCAAAGACAGGCTTTATTGATGTTTACCAGTTGTGGCTGGTTTTTTGAGGAAATTTCTCGACCTGAAGGTACGCAAATTTTGAGATATGCTGGCCGGGCCCTGGAATTAGCTGGAGAAGTGGCAGGAATTCAATTAGAAATGAATTTCCTCAGTCGTCTAGCTTTCGCCCCCAGTAACGTTAAGTTATATCAAGATGGGGCTGATGTCTATCGACAATTGGTCACTTCTGCGCGGGTCGATTTGGAACGGGTGGCAGCCCATTACGCTATTAGTTCCCTATTTACCAATTATCCCAGTCATCATCGGATTTATTGTTACAATACCCGTCAACTAGATTATCAAAAACAAGCGATCGGGTCTTTAACTTTAGCAGTGGGACAGGTGGAATTAACCTCGGAAATTACCCAAGAAAGTGAACATTTTGTTTTTGCTGTTCTACATTTAGGAGGTTGGGATTTTTACTGCTGCATTCAACCTTTTAACGGTCGCTTAATCTATACCCATCTTAAGGAGCATCTCTTTGAATCTTTACAACAGGCCAGTGTCTCGACCATGATCGTAGAAATGGGGCGTGGATTGGGAGAAAACTTTTTTGCTTTACCCCATCTTTTTGCCGATGAAAGACACCGGATCATGCAGAAGGTGACAGCCGAAACTAAAAAACGTCTCGATCAATTATACACCCAAGTTTATCGGGATAATTACGGCATTTTAGCGGCTTTCCAACGGGATGAGCTGCCCGTACCTCAAGAGTTACAGGTAGCGGCCGATATTGCCATTTCTCACCGTTGTTTACAGGTGATTAATGCCCTAGAAAAAGATTTTGAGCAGCGGCAAGCAACGGAGAATAATCTCGATCAATTATTGGCTATTGCTAAGGAAGCCAATCATTTACACTGTCAATTAAACATTCCCGAAGCGCGTCAAACCTTAGAAAGTCTGCTCTGGCAATCTCTTGGGAAATTATTACACGATGGTGATCCTTTAACGGCGGAGGAGGATGCCCGCCTAATCACCCGTTTAATTGAAGTTAGCCAACAATTAAAGCTAGGATTATCCCTCGATCGCTCTCAGGAATTATACTATTATTACTTCCATGATCGTCTAGTTCCTAATTCTTTGCGGTCCAATTCAATAGATGCTGCCTGTCCCTGGCCGATGACTCAATTAAAATGGTTATTACTATTAGGACAGGTGTTAAAAGTTGATGTGAGTATTTGGCTGTAAAATCAGTCAAAGGGTGGGCAATGCTCACCTTTTGATTTGCCCTCGAACTCAGGTTAACCCAGAGACTAAACCCTTAGATTTATAATGGACATAGTCTCTCATCGAAGATTTACATGACTATCACGCCGATTTATGCCGCCTCAGCCGGCACAGCAACCCAGTATCCCGATGCTTTTGGGCGTTTTGGACGCTACGGGGGCAAATACGTCCCGGAAACCCTGATGCCAGCCTTAAGTGAACTAGAAACGGCCTATAATCAGTATAAAGACGACCCCGATTTTCAAGAAGAATTAAATCAACTGCTCAAGGATTACGTCGGCAGACCTAGTCCCTTATATTTTGCCGAACGTCTCACCGCCCATTATGCCAAAGCTGACGGTACTGGGGCGCAAATTTACCTGAAACGGGAAGATTTAAACCATACTGGGGCCCACAAGATTAATAACGCCCTCGGTCAGGTTTTATTAGCCAAACGCATGGGTAAAAAGCGAATTATCGCCGAAACTGGGGCAGGACAGCACGGCGTGGCCACCGCTACGGTTTGCGCTCGTTTTGGTCTAGAATGCGTGATTTATATGGGAATTCACGACATGGAACGCCAGGAACTCAATGTTTTCCGCATGAGACTGCTTGGGGCGACGGTGCAACCCGTGGCCGCCGGGACAGGAACCCTGAAAGATGCCACCTCGGAAGCGATTCGCGACTGGGTAACTAATGTCGAAACCACTCACTACATCCTTGGTTCTGTGGCCGGTCCCCATCCCTATCCGATGATGGTGCGCGATTTTCATGCGATTATCGGTCAAGAAACTCGTCAGCAAAGTCTGGAAAAATGGGGCGGTTTACCGGATATTCTCCTCGCTTGTGTGGGGGGTGGTTCTAATGCTATGGGTTTATTTCATGAGTTTGTTAAAGAAACTTCCGTGCGTTTAATTGGTGTTGAGGCCGCCGGGGAAAGTATCGCTTCTGGAAAACACGCCGCCACCCTTACCCAAGGTCAACCGGGGGTTCTACATGGAGCAATGAGTTATTTATTACAAGATAACGAAGGTCAAGTTATCGAGGCCCACTCAATTAGTGCCGGTTTAGATTATCCCGGAGTCGGGCCAGAACATAGCTTTTTAAAAGATAGTGGTCGCGCCGAATATTACAGTGTCACTGACCGGGAAGCATTAGAAGCTTTTCAAAGAGTTTCCCGTTTAGAAGGGATTATTCCGGCCCTAGAAACTGCCCACGCTTTAGCCTATTTAGAAACTCTTTGCCCGCAAGTAACTGGTAGTCCTCGCATTGTTATTAATTTCTCTGGACGGGGTGATAAAGATGTGCAATCGGTGGCTAAATATTTATCGATGAATGGTTAACCTTTAGCCTTTTCAGTGAGCAGTTATCAGATTTGAGTATTAAGTGATCCCCCCTGCCCCTAGAAGGGGGGTGCTGACAATTTTTAACACCCACCTACTTATTAAATGGCGGTTTCTTGCTGTCTTTTCACTCTTGACCGATTACCACTGATAACTGCTTATACTAAATCCGTTGAGCATAGGCTACTTATAAGGACAGGCAAAAGGCACTCATGCAAAAGGGGTAATAAATAATCAGTTTTTAATAACCGGATTTAGTATTGTAAAGTTTCAATACAAATATAGTCATATATAGCCAGCCATGGTAATATGTGAACACGAAACTATCAGACTAGGCAAAAAAAACAGGAATAAGTTATCGAACGGCTTGGAGGTGGTGGAAACAAGGGAATTTAAC